>JAMOPC010000266.1 GCA_027064845.1 Desulfurococcales archaeon
TTGCCACTTGTAGGTTTTATTAGTGTTGCTAATATTCTGAGAGTCGTTGTTTTACCACTACCGTTTGGCCCTATTAGTCCATATATTTCGCCTGGTTTTACTGTAAAGCTTAAACCATCTACTCCTATACTGCCCTTCCCATATATTTTTACTAAGTTTTCAACATATACAGCGTAATTATCGTACATAATACTTAGCCCTCCCAGTACATATTTATTGGCAACTGCTTCATTAATTAGAATCAGCTGTTACTATATATAATTTATTATATTAGCCGGTATCAATTGATCATTTCATGTATTTTCGTTTTCTAGAGAAACTAGTTAATGGAATATTTTCGAAAAGATCAAGAGAAAGTAGTTTAGTTAGTTTTTCTTCATACATCCATACAATCTTTTTCCTTAATTTCCTAGGTAATCTATGCTTTATAAGTACAAGTCTTAAAACGATCGTGTAATACGTTAGCTTGATTATAAGGTATATGTAGAGGTAGAATAAATAAACAATTGAGCTAGTTACTATTCCCAAAATAACGTCGAAAAGCATAAAATAATATCTTAGTTTTTCGATTTGTTTATTTCTCATATTTCTCACTTAAACACTTTGTGAGCATATACAACTTTTTATTTGGATAGGTCTTACTAGTTACTATTCCAAAATTTTCTAGTATCCTTAATTTCTCAGCTACAATTCTCCTAGACGACTTGCCTCTAAGTGATTTCACACGTCTAGTAATTTCTGAAATACTAAGTTCTTCGCATGTTGATAATACTTCAATTATACATTTACTTATATCATCAAGGAATTCTTTATGACTAGATAAAACCGAGTAAAATCTTCTAGAGGCCTCTAGTGCCAAAATAGGTGGAATGCTTAAAATAGACATTAAGTGATAAGCAGTTTTTAATTCTGATGAATCATAACCCATTATTCTAAGCTTTTCCTCAAGAATCGCTAATCTTGTAAGTAAGCTAGTTAAAAGATTCTCTATTCTTTCTAGACGTTTTTCAATATTAGTGGACATATCTTATGCCTCGAACAGATCTTACCGTTTTAATATATTAAGAAAAAATGTTATAATGGAAATCTAGTTCATTATAGATGTTTTATTTCTTTTCTTTTTCTTGTTTTTCTTTTTCAAATAATATTTTTATATCGGGCTTTGAAACTCCTCTCCTCTCAGTGAATTGCTTGAATAATTCATTTAGTGACGGTATGGTTTCAATTCTTTTTCTAAAGTACTCTTCTGTGAGCTTTATAGCGATTTCATCTGGTAATCCGCGTGCTTTTAATGATTCGTAAAACTGAGCTACGTCCTCACCGATCTCTTTGCCGCTTATCGTTTCTAGTAACATGTCTAGTATGTCTTTTAGTGAATCCTTTAATTTATCTATGAATTTTGCTACTGCGTCTAGTTCTTCTATCTCGCTTATTTGGGTTTTCTCGTGTTCTTCAGCCATTTTATTCACCTGTTTCAAATATTTAGCTGTTCTAGTATATACAATTGTATTTTCAGAAGTGAACAATGATTATTTGAGAAGTGGTCAATGAAAAACATATGATTTGTTTAAAGCTCTATGTTTGCATGTGCGTTTCTAAGGTCTTCCTCTGTTTTTCCCAACTTATTCATGAGTTCAACTACTACACCGTCTAGGAAGACAAGAGAAGTATCCTCAAATAATGTGCCTAGAGGGGCTAGGGGCTCGTGTATTCCAAGGATCTGTCTGGCGAAATAATCTTCCTCCTTTGCTATCTTTGTTCTTCCTGGTATTCTAACTACTATATCAGCTAGTTTACCTAATGGACTGTCTGGATAAGTTGTTAGAGCAATTATTTTTGCACCAACGTGTTTAGCGGCTTCTGCAGCTGTAACGATGAGTCTTGTACGTCCAGAACCGGATATAGCTATAACGACATCTCCTTCCTTGATTCTAGGAACTATGGTCTCTCCTAATACATACACTTGGAAACCTAGGTGGAGGAGCCTCATAGCGAAGGCTTTGCCAACTAAACCACTTCTTCCAGCACCCATTACTAGGATACGTGCTCCTCTATTGTAGGCGTCTACTAGTGTCTCGATCATTTTGTTCTTCTCTTCTTCACTAATAAT
>JAMOPC010000267.1 GCA_027064845.1 Desulfurococcales archaeon
TCCAATGACTTCCTATCCAATAGACTTTACCACATTTATCGCATATCCAGAAATCATCGTGTAACCTATATACTTTGGGTGGAACAAGAGGTTTTACTTCTTCCTTACTTCTTGCTTTCCTTAATTCACTATTACATATTGGACACCTAGATTTATCTAGATCGACATATAGTTTAATCCCACTGATCAAAGCAATATATGCTAATCTTTCAGCCATATCATCCATATCTAAATAAATACTCTTAATCCCATTATTCAGTGCCCTATGATGTAAACCTCTATCCCTCGTTATTATAATTCGTTGTTCTTTCTTCGCTATTCTAAGGATTTGCCAATCCTCATACTTTCTATTATATAGCGTATCATATCCTAGGATCCTTAACCATCTCGCAACATTTCCCAACATTGTATCTACAATAAACTTTATACGTTCCCTGCTCTCATCGCTAGAATTCATTGAATTTCCCTAAAACATCTTCTTTGTTTAAACTTAATTATTAATAACTATATGTAGAAAAGTGGTTATTGCATAGGAATTTTTCTTTCATATAGATGCTTTAATATAATATGAGACGTTACAACTCCCGCTACTCTTCCAATTTCATCAACAACAACTGCTCCCCTACTATTCTTCTTAAGGATTTCTTTAACAGCAACTGATACTGTATCTACTATTCTTAAACGTGGAGGCCTAAACCTCATAACATCTTCTACTATCAAGTGCATAATTCTTTCCTTCCTATGTTTTGCAGGTACTATGTCTTGAAACTTTAGAAGAGCATATGCTACTTCATATATCGTAATATATCCGACTAGTTCATCTCTTTCGTCAAGGACTGGCATGAAACTTATATCATTATTTAACATGTCTTGCCTAATCTTCAAGATTCTATCAGTGGTTCTTGCTATCAATGGATTAGTATCCATTATAACTCTAACTTCTGTATCATCTCCTTCAGCCAATTTTATCAATTCATCCCTAAGTATTCCACCTAACACCTCATTATCATCAGACACTACTGGGACAATTCCATATCCCTTTTCAACCATTACCTTGATAACATTAGTTATATCCTCATCAACTGAGACGAAATAGGGGTTTATGCTCATAAAGCTTGATAAATGTACTTTGCTAGGTGTAGTTAATCTTAGTCTCTCAGTAGCTATCTTTAATATTATATCCCTACTAGTTACTATACCCGCAATACTCTTTACTTCCTTACCCGGCTCGATCACTCTGTTCTCGGTTGCTATAATTTTATCTATCCCGGTCTTTTCTACTAGTTTAAAAGCATGATATAGTGTATCATTCTTATCGATTACAGGTATTTCTTTAAATACATAATCTCTTGCCTTCATTCCAAATTCACCCCAATGTATTCTTATTATCTCTTGGTCGCCAACGCATATAATATATCGCGCTCAGTTATTATACCTAGTAATTCCATTTTATCATTTACCACAAGAGCTGATCCAACGTTTTTGTTAGTCATTTTATAAGCTACTTCTCCGAGATCTTCATTTGGCTTAACAACTAATAAGTCACGAACCATTATATCATCAACTGGTATACTTAGGCTTTCCCTAATATCTCCAGAAGTTGTTCTCTTGAATGCTTCATGTGTTCCAAAGTACCTGATAATATCCATAGCAGTAATTATACCTAATACTACATTATCACTCGTGACTGGTACTCTTCTGAAACCATACTTGATCATTGTCTCCATAGCCTTCTTTAAGGGATCGCCAGAAGTCACAGTTACAACGGGTGACGTCATTACTTCTGAGGCTTTAACACCCATTCTGACACCAGTGGACAAATATTTAATTAAATCATGTTCTGTGATTATCCCATAAACCCTCCCATCTTTTAATAATATGGGAATTATTCCTATTTCATTCATGACCATTTTCTCGAGGATTTGAGGAAGCTTTTCGTCTATATATGCCACTATCGGTTCCTTCTCCATGATAGTAGCAACGTGTTCTTTCTCTAAGGCAGAGAATATGTTATACTTATGTCTTTCCTTAACAATATTGAAGTATTCACCACCACCCAAATAGTTTACAATATGAGTTGATAACAGGAGTCCAGC
>JAMOPC010000268.1 GCA_027064845.1 Desulfurococcales archaeon
TACAAGAACAACCAATAACACCAGTACGAGTCGGAATCCAAATATCCGTATATTTTTCAATAAGGTAAAAACATACAATTTTACCATTACAAGACCCAGAATGATCATAGTACATATATAGACTCCATAATCACTCCTAAGAAGATCTTGAAACACTGAATTAAAATATTTAAAGAAACACCATGGCAACAAACCGAGAGGTAATGGACCAATCGGCAGATATGCTGTCAAGAAATTATAGTAAAAAGCTAAGACAAGAGCTAAGTAATAGAATGGAACTATCAGGAAAGAAATAATTATTACATATATAACGACAAAACGATAAATACTTAGGAAAAATCCAATAATACGATAAGAGACATCCCTGACCAAGATATAATCTCCTTAATTCAGTTTGGTAAAGCATTATAGAGAGTATGTTATCCCGATTTTTACTAAAGTCTTTTCTTAGTACTTATCATCTAGTATAAATTCGTTCCTCCGATCCGAGCATATCTTGCAACATAAACGAATAAAATTTTATATTACGATTATTAGGTCTTTACATAATGGCTTTAAAAATATTATTAATCCACCTAACCTGTTTTCCTTATAATTATGACTTCAATAAGACAAAATATTTTACTATTATATGCTAGCTATATGCATTAGAAGTTGTTCCATAGCTAGTAGAGATGTTGAGGCAACCAATATTTATCCAGTGCTTCATGATCGTGAAAGTCTGATGAAGAACTTGATAATTGTTTACATGACTAGAGTTTCTTTTATTGTGCTTTATAGTATTTTATGGCAAGTGCTAGTTGCACTATTGTAATTGTTGTCCATACAGCTATGATTATTGCTATGGGTATGGGGCTAAACATATGTTCTATCCAATCAAGCCATTTTCTAGAATATATTATTGGAGACCATATCATGAGCGACCACAGTATTGGTAGTACTAATATCCATTCCCTAGAAGCCATACCATTAAGAGCATCTCTATACTTAACATAGCTGAAAACAGTTAGATCCATGGATATAGTAACAACTAGACTAGCTGGAAGCACCGCTATATACCACCAGGCTAATGTAGAGATAATACATGTAGCAAGAGTCGCTATAGACAATATTAGCGGAGTAGATTTACCAGCCACCTTGGTTCTTCTCAAATACACGTAGATAAGGAACTTGAAACTAATAACAATAATAATTACCAATAATGGGTTATAGCCGGGAGAAAATTCAAGGGGAAGCAATGGTGGTGGTAGTAATGTACATAGACGCACCCCCTCTAAAGCAATCGATATAGGTCCTATAGGCGCAAATAAGGCCAAGAGTATAAAAGGATAGGAGATAAAAAGACCAGCAAATCCTCCAAGAATAGCTAGAGGAACAATAAGAAATGCATAGAATAGAGCTATGAAGTGAACCTTAAAAAGAATACTAGAGATCTATCAACAATCTTCGTATTCATAGTTTTATCTACCTAAGTTTATTTGTAAACCAGTCTCTAAGCTTATACCACGCAGGCTTCTTACTAAAGTCTTCTCTGAGCACACCCTAACCACTATACCCAAACTCCTCTGATCCCGGCTCATCCCATAACATATACCATGATAAGAATTCTGCATTGGCTCCTAAACTATTTCATTATATGAAGTATTATTATGTTATATTGAATAATAGGTCTTGTGCATTAGATCCTCATAATCTTATAACATCTACATGGATCTCATGCTTGTAATATTGTTTGAGGATAAATGGATTCTTTAAATTTATATTTTTTAATTAATTATAGAGGGGAGAATATTGTTTAGTAAACTTCTTCGTGTTAGTATTGGTCCGAGGAAAGTTTTTATAAGGATGCCCTTGGGAGGCGCAATATATGATCTTGATACTGGTGCATTGTATTATCTTAACGAAGATGGTGCTAGGATTTTTGAAGCGGTGTGTGGGGATTTCTTTAAATCACTTGATATTTTGTGTAAAAATGAGGATCGTCGAGAATGTATTCAGCGGATAGTCGAGTTTCTTAGAGAGGCTAGTGCTCGTGGACATGTTGTTGTATATTCGCCTTTTTCAATTAAGAAACCGCGAGAAGTAGGTAAA
>JAMOPC010000269.1 GCA_027064845.1 Desulfurococcales archaeon
ATATCTCGAAACTGCGGCTATCATAGCAAGTAATTATCGATCAATACATGCATCAATAGATGTTAGCGATGGATTAGGATATGCATTATACGAGATCTCTAGAAGATCAGGCTACGGTATAGAACTCTATGAAAAACCAATATACTACCAAGAACTCGAAGAACATTGTAGTTCCGAAAAGTGTTTATGGGAATATATCCTTAACGGTGGAGAGGAATACGGAGCAGTAATTTGTGTAGATCATGGACAAGCCGAGGAAATAATTGATTTCTTTAAAAAATTCGATATTCCACATAAGGAAATAGGAGTAGTTCTAGATACTTATCCAAGAGTAACTATTAAGGATGTGGGTAAAATTAAACTCATGAGATGGGATCAGTTCGGTGGATGGATCAAAATTATATGAGTCTTAGATAGTCTGTTTTTAACTTTTGGATTTTGGTTTATACGACCGTGTATTAAATTAAAGCAATAGGTTTATCGTTACCAATAGTATTGGCTATCAAGGTAGTAGCTACTACTTATTTTATCGAAATTGATTATACAAAATATCGAATGGATAGCTAAGATCCGCTGATATGATCTTTTTCTTTTGAATAAATCATTTTTCTAAATTGTTTCATTAAATTGATTATTGTTATTTCTTTCAGATCGCATCCATGCCTGATCAGCTCGTTTACTTTCTTTAGTTCTTTTTCACTAAGCTCGATTCTTTCGTCGTCACATGTCAGTATGAGATAAATAGTGTCCTCTATAGTAATCCTGCCTATTATTTTTCCATCCATCATAAAAACTGCGGTGTAGCTGTTCAATGATGGTTCTATATGTGTAGTCATTAATATTGTAGTGTCTCTAGGTATATTATTTAAAAGCTCATCTATGATCAATCTGGTATCAAGGTCTATATTGGCATAAGGCTCGTCGAGCATTAATAATCTTGGACTACATAATAGTGCTGCTGCTAGAAGTACTCTTCTTTTATACCCTTGGGAGAGGGCTTTAATTCTATGATTCCTATATTTTATTAGCCCTAGCAATTCCATCACGTCATCATAGCTATGGCATCCCTTTATCAACGATATATAGCTTAGATATTCCTCAACCCTCATACCATGCATAAGTGTTACTTTTTCTGGTAAATAGCCTATGTTTCTTCTTATTTTATCAAATTCCTTACTCATTGGGTCAATACCGAATATTTTTACGACTCCGTGATCCCTTGGAGTAAGTCCTAATAATATTTTTATAAGTGTTGTTTTACCAGAACCATTGGGCCCGACAATAACTATTCTATCACCTCTCAAAGCCTCTAAACAAACATCCTTTAATACAACACTGTTCCTGTATTTCTTTACAACATTTTTAGCAATGACTACCCTATTACCCGTTCCACTGTTATCCACGCATTTTCACCTAGTAGATAATACTTATTATGAACCCTGACGCGAAATACTATGAACACCGTACCACGTCCAACATTGATAATTTTTGACGAATTACATGCTATGGTATAATTGTATATCTGAGTACCTTGGATCACAGATACATTTATGTCTCCAGCTTTGCATGTTATACTAATTCTCAGCGAGCTCTTAAAGGGATTATAGACTATTAAACCATCCGTATATCCGTCATATAATGGTATCGAAAATTTAATAGGACTTAAATAGTGAATAAATCCTATACTTAATGGTGTTACTATTGAGGATAACAGACAAATAACGATGAGTATATCCTTTAGATTTTTTCCATGATTCTTCAATAGAGTTCCCTCTTCATAAAGCTCTTATATGATATAATCAGCAAGGCTTGTATCCAAAGAAAATAAACAATCGCGAAAAATAAGAGATCTTTCATCATATAAGCATGGCTAGGACTTAAGCAGTTAATAAAAGGTGAAACATACAACACGATCTCTGGACGCACAAGTACAGTAACAAATATCATTAGACCTACTACTATGGAAGAAACCGAATTTCCAGTTATCGAAAAGACTACTAGAGAGAGTAGCGATACTGGAAGAAATAAGCTAAAGAAACACGAAATACCTATTATTGCCTCTATTAATGAAAAACCCCTTGTAAAG
>JAMOPC010000270.1 GCA_027064845.1 Desulfurococcales archaeon
AACTTGGCCCTCAATAGTTTTATCTCAACTATTAGAAGCACTTAAGAGTAATAAAGACAAGTATGCAAGGATATGTTTTCAAACAGTAATTAAACCCTATTTTCTCGATGAAGCCCTATTCATAGTTAAGAAGATCCACAAAGAAGTCCCAGAGAAACCTATTAGTTTAGCAATAACACCAATCCCAACAAGTTACTTAGAGAAATTCTATTCAATGGGTGTTGATTATTTAGGAGTTGGGCTTGATGCTTCATCCCCCAGCGTATTCATTAAAGTTATGAAGCCGTATTCTTGGGAAATATATATGGACTATATTGATAGGGCTTTGGGAGTTTTTGGTGATAAACACGTCTATGTGCATCTAATAATCGGTCTAGGTGAGAGCAGAGTCGAGCTCTACGAATTAATGGAAGAACTGATAAACCGTGGAGCAGATATTGCTTTATTTGCATACACATCTATAAAGAAGAATTATCCAATGGTAGACATTTATTATTATAGAGAAGCACAGATAATAAGATATTTCTTAAATAGAAATTATTCATTAAGGGAATTACTAAACCCGGACAATAATCACTTAGAAAAACATATTCTTGAAGAAATAATTATGAACATTGATAAATACTACGAAATCTTCTTAACAAGCGGATGTCCAGAATGTACAAGACCATATTATAATGAGAGTCCAAGAGGACCATATTATAACTTGTATAGCAGAAAACACTTTGAAATATACAAAGATGCATTACTGAAACAACTGAGAAAACTACTAGAAATAGTTTCAGAGAAGAGATGATGAATACATGGTTCTCGCATTCATTCCCAGCAAGAAATTCCCAGCTATAAGCATTACAGGGTCTAAGTGCTGGTTAATGTGTACTTATTGCATGGGTCGTTACCTGAAAGGCATGATCCATGTATATTCCCCGGAAGAATTATTGAAAATAGCAGAGTACTATGCAGAGAGAGGAGCAGTAGGCCTCTTAATTAGTGGCGGATTTACACGCGAAGGTAAACTACCTTTTAAACCGTTTATAAAAACCATAGAAGAGATCAAGAAAAAACATGGGCTCATCATAAGTGTTCATACTGGCCTAGTTGATAAAGAAGAAGCTATCATGCTCAAAGAAGCTGGTGTAGATATTATTGATTACGAACTGGTTCTCGATAACACTATTATTAAGAATATGAAGCACTTAAACAAGACTATCAATGATTATATTGACTCATACGAGATCCTCCTCAAATACGGTCCTCCATACATAGCTCCACACATATTAGTTGGTCTAAATAATGGAGAAATAACTTGGGAATACGAAGCAGTAGATTACTTGGCCGAAAACAATCCATACATGGTTATATTACTTATACACATACCAACGCCCAACACACCCCTACACTCCTCAAAAACCATTGATATAGAAGAATTCATAGACTATGTAAAATATGTAAGAAGAAGGATTAAAGGAGAAATAAGCCTTGGATGCATGCGACCCCCCAGGCTCAAAAAGATCCTAGACCCCAAGCTAATAGAATTAAAATTAATTGATAGAATAGTTAACCCGAGACCAGAAACTATAAGAAGATTTAATTTGAAAACAGTTCCAACATGTTGTTCCGTGCCTAGAGAAGTTCTTATGGAGAAACAATTATTGTAATGATCCGACAGCCACCGCTTCTTCATCCCAGTAGTACATAGGTCTGTAGTGTTCGGGACCTTCTTCATCCAATCCAATAATATCTTAATGAAAGGTAATTATTGTTAATCCTTGCTTAGCGAAATTTACTTCACTTTATACCTAGTAGAGGATATAGTATACAATAACAATTCCTTCAATAATTATTCCGCTTAATAGTATGATTGAGTGTTTTACTGAATCCTCTATTGGTATGGGATATTTTGGCCCACTCAATAGTCTATAATAGTTGATTTCCTTTACAAACTCACCATACTCTATAAGAGAAGCCATGGCTGGGGCTATTCTTGTTTTGGTTTTTTCTTTCTTCAGCTTACCTATTGCTAGGGATTCCATAATAGTTGTTAATCCGTATGGTGTTATTCTCCATAACAGTATTGGTGT
>JAMOPC010000271.1 GCA_027064845.1 Desulfurococcales archaeon
TCCATCCAAAACCATAGTATACAAGACTGATACCAATAACAAATTTTAAAACATTACCAATAATCGTACTATAGAACAATATATCGGTTCGGAGACATGATACGAGAAACGCTTGTAAAGCTTGTGAAACACCGAGTAAAACCATAATACTAGCAATCCTAAGCATTTCCGGAGTATAGCTCCACAAATGATAACCTAGAGAACCGAGAACATACAATATTGTTCCTGTACCCACATATATTATTGCGGTAAACAAAGTAGTTGACCACAAGTATTTGAGCAAACACTCACGATCACGTAAACCAATGCATCGTCCAAGAAACCTAGTTAGACCAATATTTATGCCGAGATTCAATAATCCATTGATGAGAGATGCTAATCCAATAGTAGCCGATGTGAATCCGAGAACTTCAGAGCCTGCAAGAGCAGATATAACCATCCAGTACAAGAACCCAGAAAAATTATTAACTATACTGGATCCATAAAGCCAGAAACCGCCGCGAACAACTCTACCAACACCACCACTGGACAATACAAGCCACCATCGGACTGGAATCACTCATTCAATACGTTAAATAATCCTATTTAAACTTGAGAAAATAAAGTGTATTGAACACGCTCTTATCTCTTACAGAGAATCAGTTCTGAAACCATAATCCAAAAATACTGTTAACTTTCTGAGGCAAAGTATTTATTTTCTAAGGACGATATAGGAATCAAGAACATACAAGATATTTAGGAAAAAGCCTTGACCATAGTAGCAAATGCTTTAGTAGAGCTAGCTGAGAGAAAGGAATCAGAGAGAGAAGTAGTTGGAAAAGCTAAGGAATTGTTAGCTCAGATTATTCTTCCTAAGAAAATAACTAGGCAAGTCATTGAGAAGTATGTGAGGAAAGCCATGCAGATACATGCGTGGTATCGTCTGGATAGAATTGATCGGGTTCTCCTCATACTCACTCGTAGGTTACCCAGAGTCAAATCCCCCGTGCTTAAAAACGTTCTCTACAAGATATTTCTCAAAATAGAATTATTCACCACTCGGGGGAAGGCTCTATTTTACGGGATAATCCTCACAATGCAGAACACTATGCACAAACTATGCGACTTACTCAAAAACGTCTCAAGACTATTAACAATAGGTTTGTTCTACCTAAACAACCCAATAACCTATAGAATATATGGCTAGAAGTACAGAATATGCCAGATGCATTAGCACACTATGCCATAAGCTACCTAATAGCAAGCAGGGTAACCAAGCATAAGTATGCATTATTCATAGCATTGATAGGGCTGTTGCCCGACATAGATGTCCTATTAAGGGTGCATAGATGGGTTACGCACAGCCTTATACCTGTGGCACTAGTGGCTTCAGCAACAGCGGTAATACTACTACACACCAAGCGAAACTACCTAAAATACCTAGCACTAGCCATAACACTCTATACACTACACATAGTCCTCGACACATTCATAGCACCAACACCCCTACTATGGCCAATAACAAACCAAGCATACATGCTCCAAGCAGGAATAGACGGCATCATAACCACTAATAGTATCGATATAACACCCCAACTCAACATATTTGTGGAACAAGCGGACTTCACACCAAGACCAACAATAGAAGGACCCATAATCTCACCAATAGGACTAATCATAGCTGTAGGAGTTATAGTAGTGTTGCTGACAGAACACCTAGCCAAGACTGTGAGAAGATGAAACGTGATGTACGTGAACTTCTATGAGGATGTTGCGTCGAGGAGAGATGTTGAGGATGTGCTGAGAGGGGTTGAGAAATTGGTTGAAAGAGCGGCAAGAGCGTTAAGCAGGCAAAGTTAGTGGCTAAAGCCCATGATACCGTACACACTAATCGACTTCGTGGCGCTTGCCTTGGCGGCTATACATTTTGGTGTGCCACTAATATATTATAGCTATCTCAAGAGGGTGGCGTTGCCCAGGCCGTGGAATGTGAGAGCTGATTCAAGTTTCCTGCCTAAGGTTTCTATAATTGTTCCTACATATAATGAGGCACAACTCATAATGAGGAAGCTTGACGATATTCATAGGCAGAACTATCCTAGGGATAGGGTGGAGATCATAGTCATCGATTCAGCATCCACAGATGGCACTCCAGATCTAGTTAAGAAGTGGGGTGAGGAGCACCCCGATACTCGACTCAAGCTCGTTGTCGAGCCCGTGAGGCGTGGTAAGGGCTGGGCTCTCAACGAGGCTCTTAAGCACGTCTCTAGCAGTAGTGAGGTTATCATTGTTACGGATGTAGATAGTTGGTGGAGCGACCCCAGTACTCTTAGGAGAGTAGCAAACATGTTTGCCGACCCCACTATAGGTGCGGTTTCATGCATCAAGATCCCTGAAGGCGCTAGAGGGGTTGAGGCTTCCTACCGCAACTACTACAACCTTGTCAGAGTAGGAGAATCGAAGCTCTGGTCAACACCAATCTTCCACGGAGAACTAGCAGCGTTCAAGAAGAAGCTCATCAAAGAGATCGGTGGCTTCCCAACAGATATAGGTGCAGACGATAGCCATACAGCAACACTAATAGCGTTGAAGGGATATAGAGCCATAGTCCATGACTCCATCACATGCATTGAAGCCGTGCCGAGAAAAAGCTACTTCCAGTGGAGAGTACGGAGGGCACAACACCTAATCCAGCACTTCACAAAACTCCTCAAACTAAAACACAAAACACCAAGAGAACTCAAAACAGTGCTCAGAACCGAAACATTCCTACACCTATTCAACCCATGGATACTCCTCGCAACAACAATACTCCTAATCATATCAGCTACACAGGGAAGCATAGCAGCAACAACACTCCTAACCATAGGCATAGCAGCACTAATCATCAAGCTCTACAGAATGTGGACACACCAACAAATCGCATTAATGATCGCAACCGTTAGAAACCTGCGAACGAAAGAACTCACGTGGAGAAAAGAGCAAAAAATAACTTGCGTAGAACACATCGATTAGGCGATTCTCAATGCAAGCACTAGTAGTAATGCTGGATGCTTATCTAATTTAATCGATTGATATATAGGATGTTATAGCCATGAGATTCTTTGATATATCTTGCTGGAATGTTAAGCGTGGCGAAGCTACTATAATAGGCTTTCCTACGTCAGAAGCCCATGTAATAGATTTTGGTACAAATAATCCTTTGGCCCGTCAAGTTCTAAGAGCCATCAAAGAAGCGAGATTTCTACCCGCCAATTATAGGGAGGCTGATGCTGTGATAACACATCTACACAATGATCACTATAGCTTAATACCATACATTCTAGGCTCTAGGACTCTACGCACTACTTATCTTCCCTTAATACCTGAGTCCAAGCCCGTAATGAAGATGGTTTCTTTTTTACTAGCCTACGAGGCCATCATCCTTCTACGCTCCGGGCGAGCAATACTCGATGAAATTGCTAGTAAAACACAGGCTACGTATCTTGTAGGCAGAGGTGCATTTATCAAGCTCAGAGGCAGTTTCTCTGCACGAGTCCTATGGCCCCCACCTACATTGCCGGAACCTATCGCTAAGAAAGTCGTAGAGAAGCTAAAACCCGTCTACAATAAAGCTCGCAGGCTAGTTGAAAAGAAAGGCCTAAACGTAAAACAGGAGGTGGAAGAGAAGACTGGAGAGATAGAGCAAGCGTTGGGAGCTCATAGGATAAGAAGACTAGAGAAAGGAGCGATGATGGAGCCTATTAAAATCGAGGCTCCCTTAGCCCTTCCCACGCTAACTAAGGAATCTTTAGAGGAAGGAGTAAGGTCTCTGAAGGTAATGCCGCCTGAAGATCGAGTAGTGTTAGAGAAGATCCGTGATGCGGTTAATGATCTCAGCCTTGTGCTCAAGTATCATTATGATGGCTGTAGGTATGCTTTAGCACTAGTACCCGGAGACAACTCACGTCCTGTTCTAGACGAGCTATCCCGACTTGAGCGTAGAAAGCCTCCATACTACAGGTGTGTATTATTCCTTAGAGCGGCACATCATGGTACATATTACGGTAAATACATAGGGGATCATCAAGCCTTAGTTACATGGATGTCGTGGACTATAAGCCTAAAAGCGAGGCCTCATACGAGCTATCTACGCATATTAAGGCTTATACTAATAGCTGACCCTATTAATTGCGCACACATACATTTCTATAAGCCACTATCTTCCTATGCACATATACACATATGCTCGAAGCCTCATAGATATATAGCACTGGACATAAATCACATAGATTGGCTACGATAAGGCAGAGGCAAACACACTACTTTGAGAAAAGTACAAAAGCTAATAAGTCTTAAGACTTTAATACCTAGGCACTCATTATGAAGATACTCTTCGTATCTCCAAGGTACTACCCCCATGTTGGTGGGGTAGAATATACTGTTAAGTCCGTTGCTGAAAGACTTGCTAGAATGGGTCATGAAGTTACTGTGCTTACGGGAGAACCTAACATAGATAAACCCAGGGAGAAGCAGGTCAACGGGGTTAGGGTTGTTAGGTGGCCTACCTGGAGCCCTGAAGAAGCATATCATGTACCGAGGCAAAGAACAGAATTAGAGAGAAGATTGAAAGAGCTTGCTAGAGAAGCTGACATTATTCATGTTCATAGCGTTCACTCTGTCTTCTCAGTTTCCTCCAGCATGAAGATAAGTAATTATCTACGCAGTGCTAAATTTGTCATAACACCCCATTACCATGGTAGTGGACATACTCTTGTTAGAAAGTTCCTATGGGTCTACTGGAGACGCAAGATAGCCAGATTGCTTAGCCTTGTAGATAATGTGCATGCTGTTAGTAAGAGGGAAGCTTCTCTGATAGCCAGACACTATCCTCACGTAGGTGAAAAGATAGTAGTTATTCCAAATGGTATTGAAGAAGATGTACTCAACTACAAGTGGCAGGGTCAAGACAGCGACTACATATTTTATGCGGGTAGGATAGAGAAGTACAAGAGGCTAGAACTAGCAATAGATGTGGCGAAAAAGCTTGGCTTAAGGCTATTGATAGTAGGTCAAGGATCCTATAAGGACAGATTGGAGAAGTATGCTGAGAAAAGTTATAGAAGAATAGTTGAATTCCTAGAACCACAACCCCGAGACAAATACCTGGAACTACTCTCAAAAGCCAGGTACGCCATAAACCCTAGCAAGCACGAAGCATACAGTATATTCATAGCAGAAGCACTAGCAATAGGAGTACCAGCAATAACATCAAAAGAAATAGCGGAGAACCTAGAAGCAAAAACAAAACCCTTTAACAACGAAGAGCTGGTACTCATAGAGAAAGCTCCGATAAGAACATGGAACGAAATAGTGCATACATTGCTAAATAATCTATATAGGCATAAATGAATGTTCTCATAAGGCAGTAAATTACATATCTTGCGGGATAAAACGCCATGGAAAAGTGGAGAAATTATGGAAACTAGTTGGGATCTGCATCTCCTACCGAGCTCAAACATTTGGTTCTGGATCTCTGCATTTAGAGCGGACATGCATCTCGAGAATTCGTCCACAAGCTTTGGACCTTGATACTTAATGGCTACATAGAGTATCTCGTATATGTTGACCAAGTATTTCCTAAGCAATAATGAGATCTCATACATTAAACATTCATACTCACTATATGTATAATTAATAATAATTAGGCTAGAACACAACAAGTTATAGTTGATGGTATGGCTAAATATCGATTAAATATTATGTATGTTATCGATAAGCTTGAAACCAACTATCCTCGAGATCAAAACTATATCGTGAAATATATGAGTGAAAAAGGGCATGACATAATTGTTATTACTTCTTATGATAGAAATTTTGCTAAATATGATAGCAAAGCTTTTAGTAATAATGTGAAAATATACAGGTGTCCTCGTATAGGTAATATTGGTAAAGCTACTGTATTTATACCTAAGAAAAGTGGTTTGTCATCGGAGTTTGATGTTTTACATGCATTTACATTTTTTACGTATTCCTCTATAATAGCTCCTTTCTTATATGACTCTAGACTGCGTGTATTGCGTTCAGAAGTAATGTATCCTGGTAGTATGAACTTTCATAAGGCTCGAAAACAATACTATATATTGAATCTGATGTATAGACGGCTCTATGATTTTGTCACAGCATATAACGTCGTTGAGGCTAAAAGCTTAGAAATGCTTGGTTTTCCAAGGGGGAGAATCTGCTTATTGCCTATTATGATTGATTGGAACAAATTTCATAGTTGTATTAAAAGCTTTGAACACGACGAAATTGTTATAGGAACTATTGCTAGATTGTCCCCTGAAAAAGGAGTGCATAGGCTCCCCAAAATAATGTACTTATTGAAAAATCTTCTTGAAGAAACCAAAAGGAAATACAGATTCGTTTTGGCAGGTCGGATCGAAAATAAAAAACTAAGTAAATTAGTGATAAAGAAGCTCAAAGAAATATTGAGAGAAAAATTTGAGTACCTAGGCGAAATTGCGCCTCCGTATCCGTTTTATAAAAAAGTAGATATAGTATTAATACCATCGTTAACGGAAACAGGAGCAATAACAGTTTTAGAAGCAATGGCCGCAGGAAAAGTTGTTATTGCAAGTGATATTTATCCAATAAACCTATATATACAGGACAGGGTTTCAGGTTTTCTATTCAGAAACGAGCACGAGGCTGCAAAAATATTATCAGAGATTCTTAGGGGGAAATATAGCATACAAACTCTTCAATCGAAGGCTATCAATTACGCTAAAAGACATGATTATAATACAATATGCGCTAAACTAGAAAATATTTACTATAAGGGTTTATCTAGTAAACACAGTAAAAAGCGGTGAAAAGATACATGGTTAAAATAGCTATTTTCACGCCAATTCTATATCCTTTCTATATAGAATTATCACAAATCCTACAGAAGTATGATATCGAAGCAAAAGTTTATACTCATAAAATTTTTGGTAACTATCCATTCGAAGAGTGGCTAAAATATGCCGAAAAAATACATGCCATCCAGATATTTGGTAATACATTAGCGAATCCATTCAATTTTGTACGTAGAATCTTTAAAACATATAATCCCGATATAATAGTAATCTTTGGCTGCGAATCTTTATCAGGTTTAATACTATATGGATTGACAAGACTGCTAAGGAGAATACCTGTTGTCATCATAGAGGAAAACAACATAACAAAACTCAAAGGTTTAAAACGGATACTCCAAACGGTTAAACTAATCTTAGTTAAGCATATGTATAGAACAGCACCAATACTAATAGCAGAATCTAGAGCATCAGCTAATTATGTGGTACATATACTGAGGGTAGAAAGAAGCAGTAATTCTATATATATTAGACCGCATGGCGTGAATATACATAGATTTAAACCCATAGAAAAAAGAATAGCTTTAAAATATATAAATGAAAAATATAAACTCTCTTTAAAGGATTATGGAAAGAAAGTAATATTATATGTTGGTAATTTCTCGTATTGTAAGGGCTTCGATATACTAATCTATTCAATTTATAAACTTTCAAAGAAAAGAGATGACTTCATAGTAATGATACCAAAAGTTAGTATCAGCAGGTTACTATATGATATTGAAAATACTGGGTTAAAACATAAGATACTAAGATTAATATGTAAACTAAAACACAATAAGAAAATAATTGAATATCCACCCATAAGATATAATGATATGCCAATGTTATACGGCATAGCTGATATTGTAGTTTTACCGTCGAGATTTATGAGAAATACGAGTAGCGATAGGTCACCAAATGCGGCTTTGGAGGCTATAGCATGTGGTCGAACATTAGTTGCATCTTATGTTGGTGGGATCCCTGATATTGCAGGGAAGTATTTTATACCTATAAAACCGGGAGATACTAATGACTTAGTAAACAAACTTGAGGTAGCACTAAACAACCAGTTATCAACATCCAAAATAAGACAGTGGGCTATTGATTATTTATCTCTGGAGAGATATGCTTACGACATACTTGGAAGGGTGAAATCTCTATTAAGGCTAAAATAAAAATAATCTTCGATATAGTGAGTAATCATGAGGGTTATATTCCTTCTAGAGGAATACGGGCCTCCTTGGAATGAAGGCTATAAAAATACCGCAAGGTATTTTATCAGAAGTTTAATTCGTAGAGGCATTGTATTAGATATAATAGAGTATAAACAGACCAGGCACCTATTAAAGTTAAAGAGTATAATAGAAAAAATATCAAGTACAGATGATAAAATAGTAGTTATTAATTTCAATTATCCTTTTCGTAATAGTCTTTTAATGATAAAGACTTTTGCAAGTTATTTCAGAGTGCCAGTCTTTAAATATCACATGAAAAGTGATTTCTTATCGTTACGTAGTAATGTTTATTTGATATTACACGACGCTCTCTTAACATCGTCTCGTCTCCTAACATATGAATTGAAGTATAGGCTTAGATTCAAAAAGAATCCATACATGAATGTTGAGTATGTAGGAGTCCCTATTCCAACAGATTACTATTATGAAGTCTCTAATAGTACTAAAAAGATGATAAGAGATGAATTTAAGCTAGGATCTGAGGACTTCATAATTACATATACTGGTAGAATATATAGAAGGAAAGAAGTTATAATAACATTGATAAATACAATTAAATTTATACAACGAAATAACTTTAATATAAAAATTCTTGTATGTGTTTCCAGCGAAGCGGAGAAGCAGTTATTAGAGAAAGTTTTTACGAATAAGTTTGGACAAGATATCAATAGTGTCAGAATCATAAGCTCACAAGATTTGAATAAAAATGATGTTAGATATATTTACTGGGCGTCAGATCTTTTGCTTTATCCTGTTAAAGAGGAAAATGCTGTCCAGCCGCCTTTAACTGTTCTTGAGGCACTAAGTTGTGCTATACCAGTAATAGCAAGACATAGCATAGGTGTGAGAGAAGTAATAATGAATTGTTATAATGGATTCATTTACGAATCAGATAACGGGTTGCAGAAATTGATCGAGTTAATCGCAAATATGAATAGTAGTGAAATTGAGAAATTAAGGCACAATGCCAGGAGATTTGTTGTAGAAAAGTTCGCTGCGGATAAAGTGTCCAATAGGATAATCGATGTAATAGAGAGATATTCCTAGTTAATTTATTTACAGCGATTAATATGAGAATACGCAGGATACTGAGAGCATTGATTCTTCAAGACCTATTTTGTGGTTTTTCAAAGACGGGTCATATTCAACTGTATACATATGTTAAGTTATTGGAAGAAGTTACACTTGCATCGATTATTATAGTGATCTTTGAAATGTTTAATATTATGAACCTCATACTGATTCTGGGGATTGTACATTTAATTAATGCTATGTTTTCTCCTCCATTTTATAATGCTTTAGACGTTAAAAAAAGAATTAAGGGTGTTAGCATAAAAGAAGGGCGTGAACATGTTTTCAAGATTATTGAAAGGGTTTCACGACACATCGATTGTGCATGGATTACGGGCAGCATTCTTCATTCAGAAAAACATATAGTAAAAGATATAGATTTATCTCTTAAACCTAAAAACATACTCCATGCATATGTACTCCTCTGGTATGTTCGACTGCTTGTCATACTTTTTTTAATAGGTTATTTAAAGGTTTTTCCTGATGTGTACGTGACCGATGTTTGTGTATATAATGAATGCTTTCTGATTTACAGTAAACCTAAGAAAGTATTACGAATTGCTTTATCTGGAGCAGATGGAAGTGGTAAGACTACTATAGCCAAGCTCTTAGTAAAGCATCCTCCAATTGATAATTGTAAAGTTATATCGTTTTATGGTGGTGAGGTACCAGTATATAGATGTGTGTTCGGAAAAAAGAATATTCTCCTATATGTAAGATTATTATTTGATTTCTTGATTCGTAAATTTAAGAAAATAAGTACTGGCGATTTTACCAAGATCTATGTGTTCTTCAATAACAATAATCAAGCTCTCAAGTTATATCTGTTGCTCTCTTTTATTGATTTTCTAATTTCGAGGATTATTGTCAGATTAAAAATATTTTTGAACTTTGTGTGTGGTTTTAGAAATCAAAATATTTTGTTAGTTTTGGATAGATACGCTATGGATGTATACATTAGATATACTACATTGTATCTATTAGTAAAGAATAGCGTATTAGTTAATATAATTAAAAAACTCTCGTATATAATTGCTTTGGCTGAATTAAAAAAACTTGATACATGTATTTATTTATATGCATCACCAAAAACTCTACTATCTAGGAAAAAGGAATTCCCTATCTTTGCATTAGATCTTATGATGCATGCATATTCGTTAATATACAAATCGATATATAATACAAAATATGATAATATTATTAAGATAAATACTGAGAATGATCTTATTGAAACATATCAAATTATAAGAAATAATATCAAAAAAGTATTACAGACGGTAAAATGTTAAGGTTGACAATTCTATATCTTATTTATGGAATTATCGGCGTATTTTCAGCTATTACACTAAAGTTATTAGACGCCAGATGCAATTATAGGCGCTCCATATTTACAGTAGGATTAGTATTATTAATGTCTGTGAGAATTGTACCTATACTGTTGATCATAGACAATGAACACATTCTCATAGGTTCTGATCAAGCTTACGATTATGCATTATCCAAGATCATTATGATTAATGGTAAAATAGTTCGTAATGAAATAAATGCAAGAAATATTGAATATAGTTATTATCCGGCTATTCATTTATTTCTATCAATATATATGTTAATATCTGGCTTCTCTGGAGCATATGTATGTGCTATAATACCTCTAGTTGAAGTTTTTGCTTTGTTTATCTTTTATTACGTGTTTTTGCATCGTAAAATTTCATTAGCAATATTTGGAGCATTACTTGCAAGCACAACAGGGTACTATGCATTATTTCACATTCAAGCTGTTCGAGAGGTCTATGCTTTTGCATTATACTTCTTCATTTGTACGACATTGTATTTATCATCGTTAAAAAGGATTAATAGTGCAGGTCTTCCCTTAATTCTCCT
>JAMOPC010000272.1 GCA_027064845.1 Desulfurococcales archaeon
ATTACTACATTATCGTCCTTAGTAAAGTCTTCTTCTCCAATATTAGCCGTAAGCAACATAATGATCTTAGTGTCCTTCATATACAGAATCATGAACTTGTCATGCATAATGTGATCGCTTGGCATATTATTATCTGTTACAACATTTACCTTAGCCTCATTCAAATAATTGATGACTTCCTTGTTCCTATCATCATCATCCAGTACAACATATGCTTCCTCACCCTTATCCCTAACAATGTTCGCTAAATCCTTCCCAACACCATCCATGCTCCAATAAGCGACAGCTATTTTAACGGAATCACTCTCCTTCACCAACTCGAACAAACGATCAATAAACTCATCCTTCTGATCGGGTAATTTATAGTAATTAATATCATCAGTTTTCAGTATCACGTTTTCCGGGAACCAGATATAAATTAAAAAGTCTTCCTCGCCGTCACTTGTATCAGTATATGGTACTAGATAGGTTACTCTATACTTTTCATCGTATTGATACGTTAACACACCTATACCATGTGCGATCTGATCTCCAACATTATCAATGATAATTTCGTCACTTATTAACTCAGGTTTATCACTTGGTTTTCCTAGGAATAATTTCATTAATCCTATACTGTATCCCTTACTATTCTTCATCGTATACGTGAGTAGAGCGTATCTCTTACCATTTAATTCATAACCATATATGATTGGATGATACACCTTATCATTTTTTAATTTTATACAATTCTTCACTATACTCCAATCGTTGATCGGATCAATGTTTCCTATACAAATACCTCTAATTGTATAATCGGTCCATGTTAGTACCAACCTATCACTCAACGCATATATATACGGATAACTACCATCTTTAGAAATAGCTTTACTAGTAGTAACTACTCTTTTGTCCTTCTCGCTAATGACTTGGTATCTGATATAAGTTCCAGATAATATAGGAATAACAAAGTATCCATTTAAATAAGCTCCTTTAACACCAATAGTTTCCTCTACTCCTTTATAGTCCCATAATTTTATTTCAACATTAGAATTATGTATATCTACAAGAGCAGCATACAGATCAGGTTCTCTCTCACTACTATCCCATACGCGGTAAACAACTAATGCTTCATCGGTACCTCCAATACAAAGCATCTGATCAGCCTTATCATAAAAAATATTAGTTTTGACAATGTTGAATTCTTCAGATAATCTCCAGCCCCTATGGTAGTATATCCATCTACCTTGAATAGTATTTTTGTGATTATAATTACTATACCATATTACCAGGAATCCACCACTATGATCATTATAAGCTGGTATATAACATGACCTACTATATTCTTCCCACTCCTCGGTATTAGCTATATCACCGCTCCATACACGTTTCCCGTCTATTGTGAATACAGCTGCACCTACATTGTTTTTCTCTTTATCAGATGTATATGTCCATGTCAATAACACGTATTTTCTACCATTCACTGTACCAATAGTTAGTGAGTCCAAGCTTTCCAACTTTGTTTTAGCTACGAATTTTATTGTTTTCTGAAATGCTTCCGGCAAACCATCTTGATCAGCATCTATTGGTTTCAAAAATGCCAAGTATACATAGTCATCACCATATTCGTTAATATCTTCTCTAGCCCATGCAACAACAATAGTATTCGTATCCGGATCAACAGCCATAGTATCAGTATACCAGCCAGCAAATGGTTGAGGTGGTTCTTGTTGTGAGCCTATTTTTTCGCCAATAACCTCAACACCTTTATCACTAGCATCGAGAAACGTCCAAACCCCATAATCCTTGCTCTGTGCCCTAACATACGGAATCGATTGTGGTATCAATGACAACAGAATTACCAGTAGAAACAGTACCGAAGCACCAATATATAGACGATTTTTCTCCATAACACACCCCCCACGTGATTAAGAAAAGAGTTATGGAAAAATTATTCATTCATAAAATATCTTAGTATATAGAGGACAATAATATTTACTTTACTAAAATATGGTTTAACCCAAGGATGTATTTTAATCAATAAATGCCATAATATTTAGACAAAAACAATTAGATCATTACTCA
>JAMOPC010000273.1 GCA_027064845.1 Desulfurococcales archaeon
TGTGCGTGTATCTCTTGGGAGAAATAGCTACACCTACAAGCACTGGTTTATGCGATAATACTGTTACCCAGTCAGCTGTCATGACATTTACTTCTTCACCTATCTTACCGGAAACTATCAAGTATGTTCTTAGAGGATAGAGGAGTCTATATGCCATATTCTACACCATGTTTTTATTTACTATGTAACAATATATCGTATTTGTCAGGAAAACCTAACAATGAAGTAAAACAAATTAGAATCCATTGGAGGCTGGTCAAATTTGCAGGCTTGGCTACTATATAATCTATTATGCTTAATGCTTAATATTATGGGGGCTATGGGTTTTTGCCCTCAAAATTGCTTACCAAAACCTTTCATGGACACAAACATATTTCTTGAGTAGCTTAGCAAGCTTTACCTTAATGCTGGTAATTATATTGTATTATAGAACGAAATTACCGCCAATAGGGGCAGCGTCTATAGCAGCTATTATAGCAGGCTTATTCGGTGGTGCTGGTTACTTGTTCTTCGTAAAAGCACTGGAACAGGGTAAAGCAAGCATAGTCATACCATTAACGGTACTCTATCCAGCAATAACAGCTGTTATTGCAATGATTATTCTAAAAGAAAAGATCGGCGTATATCAGGGAGTAGGAATAGCACTAGCAATCATAGCATCAGTGCTCTTATCGTTCAATAAATGAGAAGAGCTAAAAATATAACAATTAAGAATAATGAACAATGCCTTCATAAAAATTTATCATAATCTTTTATTTACTTATTATGTTAATTCTTGTATTGTTAACATAATAAACAGCGTAATTGAATATTAGGCTTCTTATTCTAAATACATCCTTTAAGTTCTTTATTTCAACTTTCTTAATAGGTGTTTTCTCTTCTTTTTCTCTGATATAATTATCAAATCTTAACAATAACGCATTAATTTCATCAACTATTTGCTGAGGTACTTCTTTATTATTTAATACGTATATCATGGCTTTATTAGTCAGTATTTCGAATTTGAGTAAATCACTTACATGTGCATAGAATTTTTTATCTACATTTTTGGTGCTATTAATTGTGTTTACAAGTTCATTATAGTTTGTCTCGATAATTGATAAGAGCTTTTCAGTAGCATTAGCAGGTTCTGTTTTACTCAGTTCAGTGATCAATTCCTTTGTATCCGGACACAAATCTAATTTTTCTCTTGCTTGTTCATAATCCCTTAGTTTGCTTATTGCATGTAATGCCATTATAATGCACGGAACATTATTGAGTATGTATTTGAACTTAGGATCAATTTCATTGATTATGCTTTTTAGTTGCTCTACTTTTTTCTTAAACTCGATTTCCTCGAGATATCTCTGATGCTTTGTTTTTATGACTTTATATAGTGAATTAGCATTTGTACAATTACTCAACAGTATCTCCGTTCCGTCATTGAGAATAATGGAGATATCCCCGTTCTCATATGTTACATTCTTAATTTCTGGCACAGTTATTGTCATTAATGTCTTGGTTCCGCCAAAGAATGAACGTTTATATAGATAAATTCTGTCAGTACTAATATCGATTTCTCCTTTGGCTCTTTCTCCACTAATTATAATTAGACATTTATACATTATTTACCGCCTCCATTCTATTTTTTAGTAAGACGCCAACAAAATTCTCCTTTACTTTCATCGAAACGGAAGTCTTGGTAATACTTGTGTGCAGCTATTTCGAGAATCTTTGTGCTAACGTCCTTAGGGAAAGGTAGTTTATCTACAGTTATACAGGTGTAGTGCTTCATTTGTTCAAGAAGCGTGTTCTCATAGATCCAGTATGCTTCTGTGTATATTACCATTTTTAGTATATCTGCAATTCTCGATATAATGCGTACAAGGACTTCGATGCTTTTCTGTGGATCATGCAGAGCTGCTGGCTTTAACAAATCTCTTGTACTATATATGTCGGGGAAAATACTTTGAAGCCCATCTATATTTAACCCGGTTAATGTTTGTGTTCTTTTTTCAAATAATATTAAAACGGATTCTACGTATTTACTTAGTTCTTCTATTGCCTTATTGTATTTCTCAATATAGGCTATCATTGCTCCTAGGTTTTCTCCCTTTCTAGGAGATAGATCGTTGATGAGAAGGTCGTTAACAACACCAATTAAGCCTTCTATTTTCATAGATAATTGTGGGTCAAGATATCTTATTTCGTCGAGGTATCTGTAGATATTATTTATTGTACTTTTTATTACCTCAACTATACCTTTTACGACTTCTGATGTCTCTTCAACTAGCTCCTTTACTTCAGGAGCTGCGAGCAATAATGTATCTACGAGAACCACTGGATCTGTTTCTCCTTCTTCTACCTGCCTTAGTAGATCGTTTATATTATTAATCCTATTCCTAACACTTTCTGCTTTAGTTATATCACCGTGACCTAGTCTAAGGTATAGTTCTACAGCATAGTTCCAGCTCTTGCTTATTTCTTTAGCTATGTTGATGACTATTTCTTTTATCTTAGTATACATTTCTTCTAATTTATTGAGTTCTTTTTGTGTTTTTAATGATTCTCTATACTTCTCTATAGTTTCTATGTATTCGGGTTTTATTGAAACTATTCTGCTTAGTTGTATGAGCTTTTCTAGGCTAGTAGCTATATATGCTCGGAAAGCTGCTACGAATCTCTCTTTATTGCTTTCTATTTTCTTTACTATATCGTCTAGTTTATTTCCGTATTTTTTCATTAGGACTTCGAATGGACCGGCACGTTCTACGTCTTCTCTTAATTGTTTTAATTCATCTAAGATACCTTTTAGTTCTCCTAAGCCTTTTGTTAACTCAACACTTGCAATACCTCTGACTATGTTATCAACTTTTGCAAGGAATTCATTTAGTTCTTCTATTTCGAACCTTATTCTTCTTAGGAGTTTTCTGCGTATTTCTATTCCTAGTTCTTCTAGGTTTATCAATGCAGTTATTGTTCTGGGTAAGACTATAATACCTGCCATTATTAGAGCTCCATAGAATAGTAGTGTGCCCGTAACATTCTTTATGCCCAGAGTATAACCGAAGATCTCAAAAGACGACATAGCAGTTATCGTTAACGAAAGCCCGATAAGTCCTCCAATCCATGCTATTATTCCAGCAACCACTGATTTTAGCAGGTATACCGAGACACTTTCTTTTTTGAATGATTTCTCCATTAAGTGTTTCTCTAGTTTCTTCCCTACGTAACTGAGATATATTTCTGTAGTCATAATACCTATGCTTAATCCTATTAAACCAATAGTTATCGATAAGGACTTATCGAACAAAAACATCAATGATGGCATTAAGTACTTTGAAATATTTACTACTTCTTTATTCGTTGTATAGTTAAAGCTGAATATCTGTGAAAATATTTGGCTCAGTGATTGTGGTTTAAGCGGAGATACTTCATCCAATACTGTCTTTTCTACTTTGCCAAAAAGTACTAGGGATTGTTTACCAGTATTAGCATATATTATGGATATCGACAAGGGGAGGAGCATCAATATGTATATTACTAAAAATAATGTAAGATGAAGAAATACTTTTCTACCCAGCACTCTTTCCAATACAAGCATACTGAATATTATCGGCAAAGATAAGTAGTAGTAATCTGTGAATAGTAAATACATTGTTATTAACATCGTTAGCAACGATAATAGCTCATATTCATTAGATACCGATAGTATATTGCTAAGGCTCCAGACCACTAATATGAAGTACATAATCCATACAAATACTACTGATGACGATAATTCTGCGCTAGCACCTAAACTACCAGTACTGATCATATAGAATCTATAGAATAACCCGCCAAGAGTGAATATACATACTGTAAAAGCAGCAGATCTATAGTAGCGTTTTAAAACGAAAAGCACGGGTAGCAATGAGAACATTATAGCCAAATTATATGTTTCCGGTGTCCCGGGATTAGTGAACAAAGGGGTTAGAATATATCCAATATAGGTAGTTGCACCCGCAATTATTGCTAGAACAAATATGAAGACGTATTGTCTAAATAATTTACCTAATCCCCCAACCACCTATGCCTCACCCTCATAGTTATTCGAAGGCATAGGTGGAAAAGAAAGAATTAATTAATTTACGTGGTAATGCATACAACATAACTGCTTGTACTCTATTACTTGTCTTATTAGTTCTATATGAGAATACTTCAAGTAAGTCTATTTCCTTTGTAAACTTTTCTTTTACTGTACCAAATTTAGCTAGGATATCTCGTTTAGTTATATCAATGTTGTCTGGATGTCTGATCAATAAAAATAATGCTGGTATATGGTCTCCTGGTTCATAACTTGACCAATTAACATGGAATAATAGCTTAATTAAATTACTAATATCACCAACCGTGGCTATATGAATTCCTATTACTGCATTGATTCCCCACAGAATCTCTTTTCTAAATATTTTCTTTAAGTTATCTCTGTATTCCGTGAAGAATGATCTTAATATATCTAGTAACTGTACAATACAGTATTCATAGGTTTTCGGTTCACCTGATTCGTCGAGGCATCTTATGTTCTTAGCGTTTTCACTATTCATAAAGATCAGTAGATCAGCTAGGTTGTTATCCTTATTCAATAATTTATTTAATAAATCCTTCATTAAACGAGCATATTTTACACTGCTGGGTTTCTCTGGTAATATCAATATTACCGTTCTTAATGCATCACTATCTAACTCTTTTAAAGTCTTCAGAACAGCCCATACAAGTATGGTATCAATTGATTCTACTAACTCGGCTATTATGAATACTATGTTACTATAATGAACAAACTTATAAGGTAACAGGCTCTCATATTGTACTTGGTCTAATTCTTCAATAAAAGCATGTGACAAATTACTTATTCTTACAACATCATTCAGATGGAAAAAGGCGTTTTCATTAGAATCCTTGAATGATTTCTGGATGCTTTTGCAGAGAGAGCTATCCTTACATAGAAAAACTGTATTTATGGGTTTAAAACTATAAATGGTTCGTAGTTCATTAACAAATTCGTTAACAAGGCTGTTTAGCTCCATAGATATTTACCACCCCTTAACTAGTTATTTGTTTCATTTCTTCCTGATACATTTTTTCCAATTGCTCAAATGTAAGACCGAATTCTATCATTAGGCTGCTCATTAAGTATTTCAGCTTGTCACTAGCGTTTGTATAGCTTTGTTTCAGTATATCATAGATATCTAGATCTTCGATTCTGATGCCACTCATTAATACTATTATGCTTACAGTCCATGGATCTACAGGTGGAGACTCTCTAAATGCTACTACTTGGCTCACGCTATCCATAACGTATCCAGAAAGTGCTGTTTCTATTTCTTTACGTAGTTCCTCTGTCCAGAGATCAGATGGTGCTAGAACCGTTACCCATATTCTCTTCGTTCTAAACGTTGGTTTCACTCCCAGAGTTGCTGGGTTCTTTAACTGATCTATAACTGTACGCATGATCTCATTGAACCTATCACGGTCTATTATATTTACTAGTGCTTTTTCATCTTTGAGTTTCGATGATTCTCCTCTGAGTATTAGCTCCATTGCTCTAATTTGTTCTTTTTTGCTTAATTCGACTACTCTAGTGAACATCTTTTCTTGTGAAGCTACTTTTTCTAAGAGCTCATTTACTTTTCTCTCTAGTTCAACAATTCTGTCTAGTGTCTTTCTATAGTCCGATCCTAGTGATAGGTTCTTCACTATGTTTGCCATAAAGTTATCAATTCTCTCTATTTTCTTATATTTTTCTTCTGTTTCTTCATATTCATCTTTTAATTTCTTAAGTTCTTTTTCCAGCTGATCTCTTCTACGTATTAAGTCTTTTTTACCGAATGGCAATATTTTCTTTCTTAGCTTAGTTTCTACTTCTTCTAGTTCTTGTCTCAGATGCCTTTTTCTTCTTTCTAAACTATAAAGCATTTCTTCTAGACCTGTTCGTTTCACTTCTATGCTACTCTTCTTCACGCTACTGATTACTGCTCTTATTCCGTCGAGGTACTTTATTTGGGATAAGGGCGGCATTATGAGGGTTGTTATAAGACGTACAATGCTATTAGTAGTATTTCTTATAATATTGGTATTATTGAGTTTATCTGGATATCTTGTTTCTAATTCTCTTAGTGCTTCGGAAATGAATACAAACTCCTTTATAAACTTGAGTACATTAACTGATATTCTTATGAGCTTTACGAATTGTCTAAGTACGTCTTTCTGGTGTGGAGTAAATCTTGTCGCAGTGTTCAGGTAGTCTTCGAGATCGTTGCATAGGATCTCGATTTCTCTGATCTTGTTTTCAAAGTCTTCTTTAACACTTTTTATTAAATCTACTATCTTCTTTGCAGTATCGATAGTGTGTCTTTCCATGCCTTCTACTCTCAGATTTAATACAAGCTCTATAAGTGGTTCGCCGTACTTGAGTAATCCATTTGTGACATCATCTAGTCTTAGACTCATGTTTTTCTCGTAACGGCTGGATCTACGTATTTTATCCATAAATTCATTTACATAATCTTCTCTATATTCTCCGAGGTCTTGGAGTATTTTAGAATATGTTTCTTTGAGTTCCTCGCGTAAGTCATTAATTATTTCTAGGCTTTCATTTGTTATTTTGAATAGTGTATCTAGCAACGTCTTGAAGTTGTCTAGTTCTGATATCCTCAGCTTTAGAATATCGACGTATCGGTCTATTGGGTAATAGAGTTTTAATGGTACAATGACTGTTATGAAACCATCTGGAGGAACTTCTGAATATAAATGATCTAGTGCGTCTGCCAGATCTATTGATGATAAAGCATGTAGTACGTCGGCTATTTCCTGATCTACCATTTCGTGGGTTAATTGTAGATTATGTACTTTCAAGTAAACATTTCTTTGTGGTATAAAGAAGAAGGCATAGAAGGGGTTTTCAGCAGTAGGTCCGAACTTCTTTAACATGAATTCGTTACGTTTTCTATCCAGAAGGAACTTGAGTTCGTTAAGTGCTATATATGCTGATATCTTTACACCGGGGTCATCTGCTTCTACCGGTAAAACTCCTATACCTACTATCGGTAATGCACCGCCAAAATGTTTCTTGAGGTGTCTTGCGAGTATGGGTACTATACCGCTTCCAGTTCCTCCGCCGACACCAAATATTAGTCCTATAATGTTTGTAGTTGGGTTACGTGTTACAACTTCTTTGAATGACTCAATAAGTGTTACAACTGTTCCTAGTTGATAATAGTTCATAGCATATATGAATTTAGCCAGTCCTCTTTTTCTAGCAACACCGCCACTTAGAGGCGGAATATCATCTGGATTTATAAGCAAAGGCTTATATTTTTCATCAATATTTTCGATGCCCTCTTGCTCTAGGAATTTCTTGTATCCTAATTGTATAAAATCATAGAATGCTCTTGGAGAGGGAAACTTAAGTGATGAAGCTATTACTCTGAATTTTCTTTCACTAATTCCTTCTTTCTCTAACTTATTTTTAAGCATCATATATGTTGTTTGAAGCCTATCTATGTCCCCATGTGCTATATCTATTGCGAGTGCTGCTAATTGGGAAAGCTCTGATCCCGATATATATCTCGTAATGGTACGTGGATCTTTTATGAAGACTTCAACGATATTACATCCTGTTCCTCCTACTCCTACGGGGTGTATTGTTGCGTATTTCTTTGCTTGCTTCATCCTTATTTACCCCACAGCTTTCTTAATGTTCTCAAGAGCTTCATTCAACTCCTTACTTAATCTCTTATCTACTTTTTCTAGTTTTGAAGCTACAGTTTCTAGATCAATAATTGTTCTTGAAACTACGCGGCTTAGGTTATCGTACTTAGATGCTGTTTTTCTCTGCATAACAAACATTATTCCCGCGATAACTGCTAATACTCCTGTGACAATCCATGGAAGCATCTGATTTACAGGGCTGGGTGTTTTCTGTATTATTGGTTTGTCGGGTATGGTTTTAAGTATGCTGACAGCGGTGTCTACGAATCCTTTAGAAGCTAAGTCTTTTGATATTTTTATTAAGCTATTAACCATTGTTGCCCATGTAGGATCAGGGTTTGCAGTATTCCTGATAAGGTCTTCTTTAGATTGTAGTAATTTATTGAATTGTTCGATCTTATCATCTATTACATTATAAATGTAATCCTTCAATACTTTGCCTTCAAATATTATTGTGACTATACTAATGTGTCTCGTGAAATGGAGTTCTACCGTTCCTCCATCATAACTTGCTTTAGTTATGGTATAGTTTTCCGGGATTGATCCTACTATTTTCAAACTTAATTTTGCTCCAGGCTTAAGGATTACTTTCAATGTATTCGGTGGTATTATCTCGGTTTTCATATCGGTGCTGACGCTTGAAAAGACGTTCACATTGCCTTGTTCAGGTATGAGGTCACTTTTTATGTATAGTTGTAGTTTTTTGTCTGCTGGTACATTGTTTTCTATCTTTATTTCTAAGTTGATCTCATAAGTCTTACCCGCAAGTAATGTATCACCTGCTATTTTAGGTCCATTTCTGTACTCGATACTAAATTCATTTATGATTATAGGCCATAGATTTTCTTCTGCAATAACATAAGAAGTACTTAGAAGAATTATAGTTACAATTGTTAATAGAAATAATTTAGGTACTAATGAATTACGTGTTAGCATGATCGTTGTCCCCCCACTTCGGAAAAAGTTCCAATTATTAATCTATTTTTATTAACTTGTATTTATAGATTGAGTAAAAAACGTTATTTAGTTCAATAAAACATTTCTAGTTATATCTTATGTACTTTGACTAAAGATTTAAATTTTAATAATATACTGATTTGTTGTGTTTATATTAGGGAATCTAGACTATTTGTTAACATCGACATGAAAGAGTTGAATATATATTGATCGGGAACAATAATATTCTAGAAAAATATTTCAACTAACGAGATCATAGGTGTTTCGAGTTGGAGACTAGAAAATATGAATTAATAATTGAAGGACTGAGAATGATTAAGGAAGGAGCATTGTTCGTGATTATAGGTAGTCTTATAATCAGTATTGTTTCTGTAGCACTAGTATTTACTATACCGTTTAGTGCCTTCCCAATACAACACCCAGCACAACCATCTATTCCCCACATAATTGGTCCAATACGGTGCAAGGTAGTTATTCCTATATTTTACATGAACACATTTGGTACGCTAGGATTCTTTAGTCTCATAACATTAATAATTGGAGTATTAATAGGTGCAGGTCTATCACTATACGGTCTCTATGGAAAAATTATTCCGGGAGCAGAGAGATTAGCAACTGCTGACTCTAGGTACAGCACTGCACATTCTCTCCTTAAAATCGGTTATCTCGGCGGATTAGGACTACTAATAATAGGCGTACTAACACTTAAGATAATTATTGGTATCTTCTTCATAATACTAGCAATGATACTGCTATTAATCGGTAAAATAGGAATAGCCCTCATAACTTTCAAACTAAACGAAGACTATGATGAATCAATGATGCTAATAGCAGGCATATTATTCATTATAGGAATATTCATAGGATTTGCAGAATTCATTGCATGGATACTAGTATATGTAGGAATTGATTCAGTAATTCAAAAAGCAGAAACAAGATTACAATATCAACCACCTCCGCCACCAAGTCCGGAAGCTCCTGTAATATAATCTAATTAAAATCTAATACTGGGTTTTATCCTAAGGGATTTTTCTTTATCCTTTTAACCAGATAACTTCTTCTAACAAATTATCAATACTTGTTTCCAGGATCAATGTGATCTCGTCGTCTTTCCCAGCACTCACGTATATAGTATCTCCATGTCTTACCGCGCCACATAGAAAGACTGTTCCAGGTCTGGCTCCATGATAATCGTGGATCCTGGGAGAGATGACTGGCTTCTTCGAAAGTCCTAATAATTCCCCGTCATTACTAAGAACAGCCACGAATGTGTGGTAAAGCGCATAGTATTTGTCAACGCTATGGAAGAATAATAAGTATTCATTACTAGAGATCCTTAGGGCACAGTTTGAGCCAGTTTTAAACTCGTTATTCGTAGGGAGAAGCTCTGAATAAACGTGGAGTTCCTTAATATTAACTACAGAGCCCTCCCTAGGAGCAATTATTATCCCGGCAAGGCCTCTTCGCTTAATAACTGGTCTAATAATCATATAATTATTATTTAAAGGAAATGTATCACGATAATCCCTAATAATATGTTCCGATCCATCGACCCACATAAATCTTACTGGCTCAATATATTTCGGAAAACCATCCTCCCCGATCTTAGATGCAAAAGTCAAAACAAATAAGTCATCTCTTTCTTCACCCATAATTGCTCTTACATGATACAATTCATTATTATCTGAATAAACCCTTGGATCCTCTACTCTCTCAAAAGTAATATACGGGTACAAAACTGATTCAGCACTTACAACAAGTTCTCCTCCATTAAGGAAATCCTTGACTGGGAACTTTGCTAATACTATGAAGGTTCTACTCCAAGGATTGGGAACAGGATGAGAACCAATAGATGAGGCCCGAATATATAAGTAAACTTTATCACCGGTTATCATTATTGAGGGGTTTGTAACGATCCTTAATGGTATCCTCAAACCACTTGGTGTCTGTACATGAACACTTGAACCAAGTACATATCCCTTAATACTGAAAACATCTCTACTATGAAGTGCACGCTCAACTCTACGAGTACTCTGAAGTGTTCCTTGTATCTTGTCTGCAAGGAATTCTTCTATATTAGGATCATATGTTTTAAATACATGCTCTTCGAGATACTTCATGTAGTCAACAGGATCAATGCTATTAAGCTTAATTAATTTATGGCTCAACTTTATGTCCTCTAAATATATACATATATACTATTTTTCTATTTTTGAGAAAATACTTATCATAGCCACGATACCAAGAGTTTTATATCTCTGTTTCTCTTGTGAAAAATTATAGGTTTAG
>JAMOPC010000274.1 GCA_027064845.1 Desulfurococcales archaeon
GTGGTAGGATTGATTCTTATTTCATCTCTTTCTACGGATATCAATTCTTACCACCCATTCAACAAATAGTTTAAAAACACATAGAATTTAAATATACCTTTTATACGTTGTATTTTAAAATATACAAAAATAGGCTTAAAAACCTTTAAAAGCTAAAATAGAATAAACAGTATATCTGGAAACGGGCCCGTAGCTCAGCCTGGTAGAGCGGCGGATAATCGGCTGGCCCCCTCCACCCTTCTTCAAGTACTACTCAATAATCATAGATATAATTGTAATAATAATTGGAGTAATTAACAAATATAATATAATTAGTGAAGATGAAAGCTTGAATGATTTCCTTAATAAGTCGACGAGTCTTCTATAGTAATAAGATAAGATTTTCGTCGACGTGTAAAACTTCTTTATAACCAGTCCCTGGCTAAAGTCTTGATCCATAATATTATTTATGGATTTTTCAACTCCCTCAAACAAATTCTTGGAACCAATAACCGGGAGATAAATAATCTTAGACGATATACCAGTTTCAGTATGTTCATCATTCGTCAATACTTCGATCCGTTCAATATCTATGTCTGTTTTTTCAGATATAAACTTTCTCAATTTGTTCCTTAGTCCAGGTTCCATATTGTTTCCGGGAACATATAATAATAATACACGGTCAACATCGTTCTCTTTACTTATCTCGACTAATGTGATCTTTCCACCTACGATTCCCGGAGAATCAATTTTTTCTGTTACACAACGGACACGCGGTATTGAAGGCTGTTTTTCATGTATAATGTTTCTTATTTCTATCAGTGCATCATTTAGTGCCTCTCTAAGTTTAGATATGTTCAACGGTTTTTGTTGCTCATGATTATGGCAATCGATAATGATCAGATCTATTCCAAGCATTTTCTTAGCTAGGTCACGATATTCTAGCTGTATAGAATATGGTGGGTCATCTATTCCATATTTATTAGATAAGAATATTATGGCTAATTTATCAAATACAAGTATGAATAAATCCCATTCATCACGTAATAGACGAATATAACCATGATACATTAGTTTTTCTTCTCTGTATTTTTCATTATCTACCAGTATTGAGAATACCTCGTCTACTAATCTAAGCGATAGTCTCCGCGAAGGTAAATCACGATCATGAGAACCCATTCCATGGAAAACAACAACATTCTTAAATAAATTGTTTAGTCTAGCAGTTAGCTCGGAAGGAAACATACTACTACCAATATTTGAAAATGGACCATAATGAATATCTGTGTAAGTCATAACAAGATCATATTTATTGTACACTAATACAGGGGTTACCACAGTATATAAAGAGAGATCATCGAAGACTTTCTCAATATCATTTAATCTATCTAAATAATTCTGCAAATACAATGTACCAAGCATAGGTGCTTTATAACCATCTATTCTATGAAGCCCCATGATATAATAGATCAAGTAGTCTAATAAAACTGGAATTAACAACAATAATAAGCCCATGTTAAAACCATAAAAAATAAACAGTATTAGAAACGCTGGGAGTATTGCAATAGAGTACCTTGAAATACTTGTTCCATCTATTCCAGAAAATATCAAGATTGGGAGCATTGTCGAAGAAACTAAACCAACAAAACTATCATAGATACTGATCAAGACAGCTAAAGATTCTGTGAGTGCTATAAGAAAAATTATTCTCTTAAGTTTCTTGAAACATTTACTGAAGAAATATCCATAGATACTAAAAATTACTAGCATAGCGACTGTGTACGAGGAAAATATAACAAATCTCTGTTTATCAATAATATATATTAATATATTTAAAACAATGATGTATAGTATTCCAATACTTGAACCAGGCAATGAAACCAAAAATTTATAATACCTCGAAAATAATGAATTCGGCGTATACGTCCTCAAACCTACTATTACACCTGATCATCATCATTCATTAGTAGCGGCCGCAAGGCGGCCCTTCTCATTCCCATCACTCCTAGCGGGTGTAGTCGAAGGGCCTTCCCATCCTGGGCTATTTATTGATTATCATCTAATTAGGTGATAAAACTATTT
>JAMOPC010000275.1 GCA_027064845.1 Desulfurococcales archaeon
ATTTCCTACAACTAAAACACTCATAGAACCTATATTTCCTCAGCTCAACAATATATGTATCTATCCCTCTCTCACTTAGCAGTGATGAAGCCTTTTCTGCAAGCAACAAACTATTGCTCCTAGGCCTTGGAGACCCTGAGACAATGACAGCCTTTATCCTCTTCATCGGTACATAATCCCCGATATATTTAACAACTTTAATGTACTATAAACTATGAGTAGTATATTATAGATATAAACATCAATTCCTATTAAGGGGAGGAACAGGAACGCCTTGATTATTTTCTCTTTTGTATTGTTTGTTGCTGAATAGAAGAACAATATTACTGATATAAGCTTTTAGTTTATTTTCAATACTATTACTATAATCATTATGGTGACTTTACTGATTATTTATATCAATTATTGAACCGAGCATCTTGATTTTCCATTATTTATTCTTGGTATCAGTGTCTTTGACCTATTTTTAAAGAGTATCGATTAGAATAGGTAGTGATAATCCTTGTATTGTATAATTGTTTTGACAAGACAGATATACTGTTTAGAAGAATTCATACGAGTACGGTTTTTATTCCCGTTTCTTCGGCTACTTCAGCTTGTTTCTTATCTGCCGTTACGAGTTCTAGGTTTTTGTTTTTAGCCAATACTATGAATAATGCATCATATATTGTTATCTTATACTTTATACTATACTGTAGGGCTTCTACAAGGTATTTTGTCTCTTCTTCAATTATTAGTGGTTTTTCTCTAATAATATCCTCTATGATCTCAATTGCTAGTTCTGGGTCAATTTCGTTTCTAAGAACCTTTTTCCATAAAGCATTACTTAGTTCCTTGACTGCCAAATCTAGAGTAATAGCACCTTCAACCACATATTTTCTTGCTCTCTCCCAGCCTTCCTCCCTACTAAAATACTTCACAAGCACAGATGAATCAATGACTCTCACGATCCTCTCTCACACTCCTCGCAGCAAATCCCTTCGGACTTGAAACAACTCTGCCATCAAGCACCTTATCCCACTTCTCAACAAATCTCTTAGCCTTAACTCTCAAAGCCAATAATTCAAGATACCTCTTAACCTCCTCCGAAACATCAATACCCTCTCTCTCCAACAATTCCTTAATCCTCTTAGGAACTCTAACACTAATAACAACACTAGACATACCATATCACCAATGAATAGGATAATTGTAAACAAGTTAATAAACATAACTCAAAAGAAATGAATACAAACAATAAACACCAGATCATACAAGAAAATTCTCAAAAATAAAGAATTAATTCTGCACTGGATTATATTAGTACAAGTTATATTTTTGGTTTTCATAGCTCATGAAGTACCATAGATTGGTTTTTCAATGTATCTTGGATAACCATTTATCTTGCTTTATAGAATAATTACAAATTATTAAAATATACTATACTTTTGAATATAGTTCGTTCTTGTAAAGGGTATGTTGCAGTTTCTTGTTTGTAGGTCTTCTTGAGGTCTTTGTAGGTTTGATAATAATTATTAGTTTGACTGTATAATGTTGTTGGTGATAGTGTGTCGGGGTGTCTCCGAGACCACCAGCCCCGAGCAACATTACGTATCAGCAACTGCTAGTGCGAAGGAACTGGTGGGAAGAGGCACACCCGAAGCCGTGATGAACCAACCTACGGAAACCTACACAAACCGTAGGCGGAGAACGGTGTTGTATTAACGATATGTGTTCTAGCTTGTTTCATTTCATACAATATCTCTCTTGTATGAATATTAGAGATAATGTGTTCTTGATATTTGTTAAAAGTTTTCATAAGAGAAACGGATAAAATCAATTATAGTGATTCCTCGATAATCTCAGCTACTTTTCTATACAATCTCGTAAATCCATAAGTGTGTGTTTTTTCTAGATTCCATTTTTCGTCAAGATACTTATTCTTATATAGGAAGTCCGCAACTCGTATTTCCAGACTAGATGGTATATCAATATATGCTTCAGCCCTATAAAGCTCCTCATATGCCCTAATGATGTATTCTATAACTTCCTTAAACCCGATTCTTCCTCCAAGCACCTTAGATAATGTTGTGACTTTATACTTTACCGAAGAAATCCCTTTAGGTACTTTTCTAGGGATTTTAAGTAATTTATACAATCTTTCTATATTAGATGATACTAAGAGTGATCCGTGAAGAAATAATGTGTTCCATCTATAGCTTGCAGCAATGCCACTAACCTTTCTATTATAAACTACTATATCGTTTGTATTCTCGATCCTCGGAATCAAACCTAGATACTTTAAAGCATTGATAACTCCTTTTATTAGGAAACTATATGCTGTATCTATTGGGTGGAAAACTTTTTCTCCAGAATATGTTACTGCATAATTTAGATTACCGAGATCATGATATACTGTTCCTCCACCAGTAAATCTGCGTACAATAGCTGTGTTATACCTCCTTGTCTCATCTAGAGCAACATCTTCTTCCACAGACCTAAAAAACCCTAATACAACAGCATTTCTATTCCTCCATATTCGTAGAGTCTCATCCTCTACAGCTCTCCTAGCCCTAACAAGGAAAAAGGCTTCCTCAAAAGCAAGATTATAATACGGATCATTTATTGTCTCAAATAATAGTACCCGTAACCTCTTCATAGCCCTCGAATCCACCTGTATTATAGGATGCCAGTGTATAAATATCTTCTTATCATGTTTCATTAATCGTCTTTAGTCTATGGACCTATTTATCAGAGAATTATTAATATCATTCCTTCAACTCTTAAATCATAGTATTTAGCCCTAATAATTAATAAACATGCTTCGATACGAAGAAGCTATAGAAATCTTATGACGCATGCTGAATAAAATCGTGTTATTAGCTATAATTGAATTATATTTTAATGAGTTATGGAAAAAAGCTAGGGTTTTCTAGCAATAAGGTATGTTAATGGATGTCTTGGCAATAATGGTGATAATAGCATTTGATATATTGGCGGCGGGTACTTGAATCCTATAGCTTTTAATCGCTCAATGGTTTTTACTAGTTGATCTACCTTCATTCCAAGCCATAACTCATCATCCTGAGCCTCCGCAATTGCCCTGGCTCCACCACAGGGTATTGTGAGCCATGGTGATTTACCCTGCATGAGTGTTGCAACAATCTCGCATGCAGCATGTCCGTTAAAGTCTGAACTAGGCTTGTGCCCTGTTGCATCAAAGTATCCAACAAGTAATAGATATGCTTGAGTAGAGTTTACAACAAATATTACTCCATCAGGATCCATTTTTAGGTTCTTAAACTCTTTAAGTGGAGCAAATAATGCTGACTTATACTCACCCATGGGAAGAACATAGACATTTTCAACAAGTTTCTTAAATATTTCTTCAGTATAACCAAACCCTTCTATCCATCTCTTCATAAGATCCTCTGGCGGGGCTTTAAAGCCAAGGATATAGCTACCTACTACACATGAATCAACATTTTCTGCACGAACCCCAATAGTTTTACCATATACTGCTACAAGTTTTATGACCTGGCATAAAGCCAAGTTCTTATCTACATATGGTAGATCAGCAACCTCCTTAAACAATTTAAATCCTACAGGTTCACCTTTAGGCTTTATGATATTATTTATCTCCTTGTGAAGAACCTCATAATCAATCATAGTTTACCCCTCACTGATACAATATATGTGATCCACTAAAATAATTATTCACTAAAAATATACATAATAATATTGTATTATGATGTCTTAAGAGCTGTTTTATTATTGTTCGTATAATAGAGCATGAGTAATAGTATTAATTACTACCTAAGTTAGAAATTTTAACTAAGGAATAAATTCTTCCTTCAGGCGAACTGTATGGAGGATAGACTTTATCCGAAACACCCTATTGTGGGAGTTGGTGCCGTTGTTTTATGGGATAACAAAATATTATTGGTAAAACGCGGTAACGAACCATATAAAGGCTTTTGGGCTGTACCTGGCGGTGTACAAGAGGTTGGGGAAACTCTTGAAGAGGCTGTCCTCAGAGAACTTAGAGAGGAGGCAGGAATTAGTGGAATTGTAGAGGGTATTTTATGGATTGATGAGATTATAGAACGTGATCGATTTGGTGTAAAGTATCATTATATTATAATAGATGTTCTTGTAAAACCAATAGGTATCAATGTGAGGCCGGGAAGTGATGTAAGTGATGCAAACTGGTTTACATTAGATGAAGCACTAAAGTTGAAAACAACTGACACTATGCGGAAGTTTCTACTCTTCCTCAAGAAACATGGATTATCAAGAGTACTTCCATATACAAAAGCAGTTATAATAAACCATGGTGGTGTAAAATGAGTAATGAATGGACTCGATACCTTATTGAATGGGGGTGTGGAGCTACACTAAGTCATGAGGATCCAGAGCTTGCTGCTGAAAGAGCAGTCATGAACGCTACAGCACATGTATGTCCTCTAAACTTTGAGGCCTTAAATGGAATTGATATGGAAAAGGATCTAAAGATCGATATACTTATTGGTGTACCATACCCAGAAAAAGTTGATCCCTCAAAGATCGCTGCCTTGATCCCATATAATTGTGAGAAAAACATCAAAATAATTAATGGAGGGCTGATCGGAAAAGGTGTAAGAAATCAAAAAAGTAATAGATTAATAGACGTAATAATTGCTGTAGCCTTTATCACAATATATGTTAGGAAGAAATTCCATTAATCTATTATGTTCTCTGAACTATGGTTGATGAAACACTTAAAAAATATAGTTTTTACTTAAAGAACTCGTCTCCACTTCTACCTCCTAGACCAGGGTGAATATCAAATCTTACTACGCCAACAGCTGCCTTTCCATCCACTGCCTCGACTACTTTTGCCACACCTATATGTCCAAATCCTCCGCAGAGCTCTATTGCCTTAACTCCTTCTTCAACAAGCTCCTTTGCAACCCTACATGCTTCGTCATAATTTTTTACACCAACAACAATTAGTTCTACAGCAGGTGTATCTATAACGGTTCTGTGCTTACTTGGATCTGTATCAGGGGCTACAAATATGAATGCAGCCTTGAGCTTCTCCGATTCCATATATACCCCCTATTCCTAGGAATCGAGGTTTGAGATGTTATATGGAAACAATTAAAAAATAATATTTAGTTAAAGATATTGGACAATAAGCTTTATTAAAAACCTTACTTAACAATCTTCTTTACAGCTTTGATTATGTCTTCCTCGCTTGGTATCCAGGCTTTCTCTAGCACTGGACTGAATGGTATTGGTGTATCGGGTGGTGTAACTAGTTTTACGGGGGCTTTAAGATAATCGAAGGCAAGACTTGCAGCTAGTGCTGCTATATCTGTTGCAAATCCGCATCTCGGATAACCCTCGTCTACAACTACCAGTCTTCCAGTCTTCTTTATAGAGTTCAAAATAGTGTCTACGTCAAGAGGCTTTAGTGTTCTTGGATCAACAACTTCTACGCTAATACCTTCTTCCTCAAGCTTCTTAGCAACGTTAAGTGCTTTGTGAACCATTGCTGCTGTGGCAACTATTGTTACGTCCTTGCCCTCCCTCTTGACATCAGCTACTCCAAGAGGTATCTCGTATGGCTCCTCAGGTACAGGACCCTTTATACCATATAAGCCTTTGTGCTCAATGAATATAACTGGGTCATCATCTCTAATGCTTGCAATCAATAATCCCTTAGCATCATAGGGTGTTGAAGGCATTACAACCTTTAGCCCGGGCACATGGATAAATAGTGCGTGAAGGGATTGGCTGTGCTGGGCTGCTGCGCTAAATCCTGCACCACATGTTGTTCTAATTACTAATGGGATCTTAGCCTTCCCACCAAACATGTACCTGATCTTTGCTGCCTGGTTATAGATCTGGTCAAAGGCTACTCCGAGGAAGTCTATAAACATTAGTTCTACAACAGGTCTGTAGCCCATAGCTGCTGCTCCAACACCTGCACCTATGAAGCCACTTTCAGCAATAGGTGTATCTCTTACTCTCTCAGGACCATATTTCTCTATAAGGCCTTTCGTAACACCATATATTCCTCCATAAACACCTACATCCTCACCCATTACGAATACCTTTGGATCCCTAGCCATCTCCTGGTCAAGCGCTTCATTCAAGGCTTGTGCAAATGTAATTATCCTCTCACCCATCACAACCACCCCTAGATAGGCCATTTCCATACGAGCCATCCTTTAGTTGGTGTAGAGTACACGTCTTCAAGCACCTCCTTGGGATTAGGCCATGGGCTCTCCTCAGCATACTTTATAGCTTCATCTACAAGCATTCTAACCTTTTCATCGATCTTTTCAAGTTCCTCTTTAGTTACAATACCCTTGCTTAACAACTTCTCCTCAAACAATTTGATCGGATCCTTGTTTTTCATCCACCATTCAACTTCTTCTCTCTTCCTATAAATCTGCGGATCTCCTTCAAAGTGGCCTCTAAATCTATAAGTCTTTGCCTCAATGAGTGTTGGTCCCTCACCACGACGCGCTCTCTCAATAGCTTCCCTAGCAACCTCGTATACAGCCAATACGTCTTGGCCGTCAACCTCAACACCTGGTATGCCGTAAGCCTTACCTCTCTCGGCAACACTCTTAATGGCTTGTTGCTTAGAGTACGGTAAAGATATCTGGTATAAGTTGTTCTCACAAACGAATACTACTGGAAGCTTCCATATAGCTGCAAGATTTATACCTTCATGGAAGTTCTGCTGATTAGATGCACCATCACCAAAGAATGCTACAGCAACTCTATCTACTCCTGCAAGCTTGAATGCAAGTGCTGCACCAACAGCATGTGGTATTCCACCACCAACTATACCATTTGCACCAAGTTCGCCAATATCTAAATCAGCAATATGCATCGAACCTCCTTTACCCTTACAAACACCTGTTTTCTTACCAAATAGTTCTGCCCACATAGCCTTTAGCGAACCACCCTTTGCAATAAAGTGGCCATGACCTCTATGAGTACTTGTTATAACATCATCCGGCCTAAGATTAGCCATTACACCAACAGCTACAGCCTCCTCACCAATATACAAGTGTACGAAACCCGGGATCTTTCCTGCCGCAAAGTATTCAGCAACTTTCTCTTCACTCCTTCTTATTGTGACCATTTTCTCGTACATCCAAAGAAGTTTCTCCTTGGGAATTTCCTCCAGAGACAATTTTCCCCCCATTTACCCACTGCCATATATTTGTATTTATATTTATACTTTATAAATAAACTCTTCTATTATCACTATGCATTGTCTATACACATATCAAACTGGGTTATTGTCTAAAAAGAAATATATGATACTATGAATAGTATATATCGTAAGAAATGTATATTGTATAAAGGTGGGTTCTCAATGGGAAAGGAAGTAAAAGTTATAATGCCTAAATTAGGCTTAACCATGAGAGCTGGCACCATAACTAAGTGGTTAAAGAAGGAAGGAGATCATGTAGAAAAAGATGAAACAATAGCATTAATCGAAACGGAGAAATTAACCGGAGAAATAAAAGCACCAGCCACTGGTACTCTCGAGAAAATATTGAGAAAAGAGGGAGAAGAAGTACCTGTGGGAGAAGTTATAGCTATAATTAAGACGAGCTGATCAATATGGGGGGAGAGATAAAGGTCTCAGATGAAGCGCGTATTCTTGCAGAACAGTATGAAGTCGATCTAACTAAGATCGAAGGCTCCGGACCACAAGGAGAAATCACTGTACAAGATGTTGAAAAATATATTAGAGAACATTTCTTCCCTAAAATTAAGGAGAGGAAACCTCTTCGTGGAATAAGGAAAGTTATCGCAACAAGACTTAGTAAAAGCTATAGAGAAGCAGTCCATGTAACAATCAATATGGAGGTATCAATGGATAAACTTATAGAGACTAGGAAAAAACTCGCAGAAAAGCTTGGTGAAAAACCCAGTTATACTATACTACTTGCTAAATGTGTTGCAAAAGCTCTCCGTGACCATATAGAATTGAACGCTACTCTAGAAAACAATGAAATCATAATTTATGATACAATAAACATTAATATAGCAGTAGATACACCCTTCGGACTAATAACCCCTGTACTAAGAAGAGTTGATGAAAAGGGGATAGACGAGCTTTTAATAGAATATAAAGATATTATTGAGAGAACTAGGAAAGGATTATTAAAAGAAAAAGATATTGTAGGAGGAACATTCTCTATAACAAACCTTGGAATGCTTGGCGTAGACTCATTTACACCAATAATTAACCCGCCACAGATAGCTATTCTTGGAGTAAACAGAATGGTTAAAAAGCCCTATGTTGATGAAGAAAGTGGAGAGATAAAGATCGGTAGATTTATGAACTTATCACTAACTTTTGATCATAGAGCTGTTGATGGAGCTCCTGCAGCAAGGTTTCTACAAAAGGTAAAATATTATATCGAACACCCTGAAGAGGTAAACTGGTTTGTCTAATAACTGGACACCGTTACTTGTAGAAGTAGGACTAGGTGTAGAGCAACACGGCCAAGATCCTACCAAGGCTGCTATAAAAGCTATAAGAGATGCTATCCAAAGGGTCTGTATACCATATCTTGTTGAAAAACAACTATTGAAATCAGGTAGGATAAAGTTGGAGATATCAATAGGTGTCCCCTATCATGACAGAGTAGATATAGAGAGAATCAAGAAAGAGATCCCCCTAGAGGGAGATGCTGTATTCAAGATTGTAGAGGGAGGACTGAAGACAAAATGTGCGAAGGTTCCTGAACTTGGTGATAAAAGCGATGAAATGTTTGTAGCAGTTGCTTCTATCACACTCTATATCAAAGAAAATACTGATGTGATAGGACATGGGTAAAGCCGTTATAGGTCTTATAGCTAATCCTGCATCAGGCAGAGACATTAGAAGACTTGTAGCTCACGCTAGTGTAATTGATAATGTTGAGAAGGCAAACATCGTTAAAAGGATCATTATCACCCTTGAAGCTCTTGGTGTAAGTAAAATAATTGTTATGCCCGAGACATTTGGTATAACAGAGAGAGCTATCTCAATGCTACCTAAGAAACCATCCATAGATATAGAATTTATTAATATGAGAGTTAGAGGGGACTGGCTGGATACATATTATGCAGCCAACTATATGAAGGGGAAAGTAAATGCGATAATAAGTATTGGAGGAGATGGAACAAACAGGGTTATAGCAAAAACAGATATCGAAGTACCTGTAATGCCTATATCAACTGGCACAAATAATGTATTCCCATACATGATCGAGGCAACAATAGCTGCTGCAGCAACTGCTGTTATAGCTCTAGGTGTTGTTCCCCTAGAGGAAGCCACGTTTAAGTCTAAGAGAGTAGAAATATGGAGGAACGGAGAACTATCAGACATAGCTCTTGTAGATGCCGCGACAACAGTACATCAGTTTATTGGGTCAAGAGCTGTCTGGAAACCAGAGTTCATACGTGAAGTAGTTTCATGCTTATGTGCACCCTATAACATAGGATTGAGCTCTTTACCTGGGGTGTACAGGACTATAACCCATGAAATAGATGAAGGTATGTATATTAGAATATCACCCACTGGAAAAGAAAAAGTAAGTGTTCCCATAGCACCAGGGCTCTTCAGAAGCTTTAATATTGGTGAACATAGGCTACTAAAGATAGGAGAGCATGTAGAGATCAAGACAAAACCATCCATAATAGCACTTGACGGAGAAAGAACATTAGAGATACATAAAGGAGACGACGTAACAGCCGTTATAACCAGAAAAGGACTTAGAGTAATTGATTATAAGAAAGCTCTAATACTTGCATCAAAGAGGGGTTTCTTCGAATATATAGCTTTGAAGAAGGCACTCCAAAATAGTTAATTCGATACAACGCTTCAACACATACCTTTTAAATCATAACTATCCCTAAAATATACTTGCGTCATAATCCTGCTAATACCCTACAATAAACAATATGCCATACTTACTCAATCCTTATTTGAACTATTATCTATCGCATATTCAATAACTAATATTTAATATATGGAAAGCACTAACACAGACTCATTGATTTTGTACAAAAGATTATCGGACTTATAGTCCTAATAATATTAGATGGAAAGATACAGACTTAATTTATGAATACGGGGGCAATTTGTATGAGGCATTACCTGTTAGTGTTTCTAATTATTCCAGCGTTATTTGTTCCCATAATAAATTCTCCTATAACACTTAGCGAGGCGAATTACCGGTGGAAATCGCATCTGTATGAATATTTGGTAAAAATCTTCGGATTGCAGATCCCCTGTGACTTCTCCATTAAGATTCAATCTTATTCTTATAGCGATCATTCTTATTTGTATTACAAAGTTTTGATCTCGTATGATAATGTATCGTTCAGAGTCGGGTTTTGTATAGGTAAGGGTACGGAAATAAAAGATACATAGCTAATATTACTGATAAGTCAGAGTTTACAGCATCGATATTATCAATACTTGAAGATACTTTAGAGATAGATATTGTTAAAAAGCACTTAGATTCACTCGTAGGTAATTTATGCTATGAAAATTATTCAGGAAAACCCAAGCATCCGAAATGGAATAATGAGACTATAGAGCTATGTCCGGGATGCACTGTTGGGTCAGATATACAGATATGTGAAGGAAAGGAATTAGAATATGCATTCAGCGTTAGAGACAAAGTGCTTAGAATATTTGCGGGTCTAGGGATAAAACTTGTAAAGGATGCGATGAGTTATAAAGTTCTCGGCTTAGGCCTAAGTAGGTTAGAGAATAATCAGTATGTTTTGACAAGTTTTATGTGGAAACCATATCATATACTTGTGAGCGCTCCACAGGATTCGTTAGAGGACTTAAAAACAATTGCATTCAATTACGTTAACGAGTCACTAGATAAGATCGTGGCGGAAAACATTGATGAATCTTCATGTAAAATAGAAATAACGAGTACAAGAACATATTATTTCTA
>JAMOPC010000276.1 GCA_027064845.1 Desulfurococcales archaeon
GTGGTAGGATTGATTCTTATTTCATCTCTTTCTACGGATATCAATTCTTACCACCCATTCAACAAATAGTTTAAAAACACATAGAATTTAAATATACCTTTTATACGTTGTATTTTAAAATATACAAGAATAGGCTTAAAAACCTTTAAAAGCTAAAATAGAATAAACAATATATCTGGAAACGGGCCCGTAGCTCAGCCTGGTAGAGCGGCGGATAATCGGCTGGCTCCCTCCCTTCTTCCCTAAGACACTATTCAATAACATTAGATATCAATGTTATAACAATTGGTGTAATTATTAAGTATAATATAATTAGTGAAAATGAAAGCTTGAACGATTTCTTTAATAGGTCGACAAGCCTTCCATAGTAATAAGATAAGATTTTTGTCGGTGTGTAAAACTTCTTTATAAATAGTCCTTGACTAAAGTCTTGTTCCATAATACTCTTTATGGATTTTTCAACCCCCTTAAACAAATTCTCAGAACTAATAACTGGGAGGTACATTATCTTAGATGATATGCCGGTTTCAGTATGCTCATCGTTAGTCAATACCTCGATCTGTTCAATATCAATACTTGTCTTTTCAGATATAAACTTCCTCAATTTGTTCCTCAAACCTGGTTCCATATTGTTTCCAGGAATATACAATAATATCACACGGTCAGCATTGTTTTCCTTACTTAATTCGACTAATGTGATCTTTCCGCCCACGACTCCTAGAGAATTAATTTTTTCTGTTACACAACGAACATGTGGTATTGAGGGTTGTTTTTTGTCCAAAGTATTTTTTATTTCAACTAATGCATCATGTAAAACCTTTCTAAGTTTAGATATGTTTAACAATTTTTGCTGTTCATGGTTATGACAATCAATAATGACCAAGTCTATTCCAAGCATTTTCTCAGCTAGGTCACGATATTCTAGCTGAATAGAATAAGGTGGGTCATCTATTCCGTACTTATTAGATAAGAATATTATAGCTAATTTATCAAATACAAGTATGAATAAATCCCATTCATCACGCACCAAACGAATATAGCCGTAATATAATAATTTTTCTTCTTTATATTTTTCATTATCTAATAATACTGAAAATATTTCATCAACAAGCCTAAGTGATTGTCTGCGCGAAGGTAGATCACGATCATGCGAACCTGTTCCATGAAAAACGACGACGTTCTTAAACAAATTACTTAATCTACTAGTTAACTCGGAAGGAAACATACTACTACCTACATTTGAAAATGGTCCATAATGAATGTCCGTATAAGCCATAATAAGATCGTATTTATTATATACTAGTACAGGCGTTATAACAGTATATAAAGAGAGATCATCGAAGGCTTTCTCAATGTCATTTAATTTATCTAAGTAATTCCGCAAATACAATGAGCCAAACAAGGGTGCACTATAACCATTTATTCTATATAATCCCATGATAAGATAGACCAAGCGACATAGTAGAACAGGAATTACTAATAATAATAAACACATACTAAGACCGCGAAAAACGACCAATACTAAAAACGCTGGGAGTATTGCAATAGAGTATCTTGAAATACTATTTCCATCTAATCCAGAGAACACAAAAACTGGGAGCATTGTTGAAGAAATCAAGCCTATAAAATCATCATAGATACCAATCAAAATGGCCAAAGATTCTGTGAGTGCTATAAGAAAAATTATTCTCTTAAGTTTCTTGAAACATTTACTGTAGAAATATCCATAGATACTAAAAATTACTAGCATAGCGACTGTGTATGAGGAAAATATAACAAATCTCTGTTTATCAATAATATATATTAATATATTTAAAACAGTGATGTATAGTATTCCAATACTTGAACCAGGCAATGAAACCAGGAATTTATAATACCTCGAAAATAATGAATTCGGCGTATACGTCCTCAAACCTACTACTACACCTAATCATTCATTAGTAGCGGCCGCAAGGCGGCCCTTCTCATTCCCATCACTCCTAGCGGGTGTAGTCGAAGGGCCTTCCCATCCTGGGCTATTTATTGATTATCATCTAATTAGGTGATAAAACTATTT
>JAMOPC010000277.1 GCA_027064845.1 Desulfurococcales archaeon
AACAAATTAATGGTGAAGAAGCCCTCGATCACTGATTAGTGATGAAGGCAGGGTTTGACTGATACTCCTTGCTCGACAAGGGTGGAAACATGCTTAGCAAGACACACTTCAAAATACTTGAATCATATGTATTCATGGGCGATACTAGGTATAGAGTAGTCATATATGGTACAAACATTATATTCAATATAAAAGCATCAAGTGAAGAAGAAGCCATTAACAAAGCATATGAACTAGCCCAAAAAATGGGGTTAAACGACGACATTATAGAAGACATAAAGAAGAATATTAAGACCCAATAACAAATATTTATGAGCGAGATGAAGATACTTGCCCCCCAGAGACCTAGCGGGATGAAGACATTACCGCGAACTGATCATATCTTCTTAGCTTTTATCTTAGCTAAACTCTCTAATTGTTCTAAGTTCTCTTCAACAAGCCTCTTGACATAACCCTTGATCTCATCGGGAGGTATTCTCTCGAGGAGTTGCCGTAGAAACTTAGAAGCACACCTATTACTGTGGAAAGACAAAACTAGGTCTCCATACTTGATAACTATGCCCTGACCCTCTGGAAAGATCCGGCCACAAACAATACATTTATACTTTTTCTTCACATGGATCAACTCCGAGATCCTTTATTTTATTGAGTAGTTCAGAAGTTGAGTCCGTGTACAGTCTAATTCTGAAAGATTTATTTGTACGACTACGTAGTTCTACGAAGTGTCTCTTTAAATCATAAGTATAGCAAAGATCCTTGGAGAACTCTATGAAGAATCTGTCATTAGTTATGATCCCTTTTCTATAAACTACGAATTTCTGAGGCAACATTATGTTATATTGACTCATCTTATTCATAATAACTGTTCTCAGTGCAGTTAATATACCGAAGACGAACTCATACATTATGAAGAAGTCCAAGAAGTTAACAATCATAGGATTACTTATTATACTGCTTAGAAACCCATGCATGGGTTCAAATACGTAGTTCCTGTAGAGAGGGAACAATATAAACACTAAGAAAGTAAGCATCAACATAGACATGGAGGCTGTAAATTGTTTCTTCAATTCAGCAGTAAGTAATTTATCAGTCATCGCTATGTTGGTTGCCGCATTCTCCTTAAACAATGGTGCTCCAAGCTCTTTCTGAGGAGGCATTTTACTCATTTTCCTAGTGCTTCTAAACATGAAGAACATAATGATTATAAAATATATTATGAACACATACGTGTAGTATTGGGGAATAAATGCAGTAACCAATGATATAAATAATATGCTTAACTGACCAATCAATATAGATGTTTTCCTAGATGGTTGCTTCATCATCCTAAATCACACAACATTTACCATTAGGGCATTTCCACAATATAGTATATTTCGCGGACCTACCTCAAAATATTATCTGTACACCCTTAATAAAAACATCTAGGAATTAGTCAGAGCACATTATTAAGGAACAAAACAATTACATAGATACGAGGATGATGAATCGCCACACACAGATAGAATGAAGAGGGTCCGTGTTTCTGACCATTAATAATTTTCTTAAGGATTTTATCCAAACCTATTTCATAGGGCGATGAAGAAATGCCCGAAACAGATAAAATGACGAAGTTATCCCCGACGGAGCCCTTGTTCATAGCTAGAATTACTATTGAGACTAAACAAGATTATCCATTAACAAAGATCGAAAAATTGCTTAGAAAACAATATAGGGCCCGAACAAATATTACTTCTCCCTACACATTAGAAGCAAGATTCATAACAAGACATAGCCCTGAAGAAATCCGCAAACTACTCAATAAGATTATTGAGTTGTGGAAAAATCTCGGAGACAAAATCACGAGTTTCTGCATAGAATCCTACATAGTATTGAAGAACATGCCTCTCCCTCAAAAGCTCTTGGAGAAAACAATTAAGAAGACTAGGATTAATGAAAGAGAAATAATCCTTGTTAAAAGTAATAGTGTATTAATGTATATTTACCACAATACAAGCAAAAGAACCATCAGCATCAGACCATTAAAGAATTTGATCATTACAAATATAGATTTGTTACAATTACCTAAAACCAGTTACATATACTGTAATGGAGAACTCCATAATATTATGGATATTATGAAAAACTTTATCACTGAAACAAGTAAACTATTAAACCAGTGATGACCGCCTTATCCGACGACCAACGATATGATGGGATGAAGAGTGCTCGAACCCTGGCTGATCAGTATATTATTAGGTGTTAAGAGTGTTCACAAGTGATCCAACAACAGATTTTGTCTTAAAAATAGTAGTATCGTTTATCGTTGGGGCATTAATAGGCTTAGAAAGAGAAAGAACAAGGATCATGCTTAGTGAGAAAAAGAATGTACCTATTGAACACAGAGTTCTTCCCGGAATAAGGTCATTTGGATTATTAAGCTTGTATGGTGCGCTTCTCTCTTATACAGCTTTTAACATAAATGATCTTAGCACAAGAATAATACTAACAATATTTATGTCATCAATGATCTTTATAACATTTATCATATATATTTACCAGAGAGGAATAGTAGCTAAAAGAACAGGTATAACAACATATATTGTTATAAGCATCGCGTTAATTTTGGGGTTCCTAGTAGGCATAGACAGGGTTTACGAAGCTATAGCAGCATCTGTTTTTGTAACACTAGTTTTAGCTATAAAGCCTTCTTTACAAGCATTTGTACGTGGAATAACTTATAAAGAACTATTATCTGGGCTTGAGCTCGGGTTATTTGTATTCATATTAGGCCCATTCTTCTTATTTCAGAAACCAACAATATTCGGTATAGATATCTCGACTTTTTACATATTATTTATAGTTATATTGATGCTTTCATACGTAAGCTATATTGCAGTTAAGATAAAGGGAGCTGAAGCATTAAAGTATATTGCTTTTCTAGGAGGAATAGTCAATAGCGAAGCAGCTGTCTCTAATATAGCTAATGTTTTATCGGCACAAAATATTTCAGAAGATGAACTTGAGAAGAGTATGACGAAGTACTCTTACCTAATAATATCGGCTATGATGCTGAGGAACCTAATAGTAATACTAGTACTTGGATACCGGTTCCTAAACATCTACGATCTTCTACGAATGGCTTTGTATGTAATAGTAGCCATGTCTATACCACTAGTATTGTCTCTAAAAACACTGATCTTTGAGAAAGAACCAATGCTTAGGGGAGTTAGAGTAACTATTGAGAATCCTCTAACATATAGTGTAGCTATACGAGTAGTTATTGCATACTCTACAATATTCATAATAGGTTATATCTTATCCACGTTATTGCCTCCCGAATGGTTGATCCTGTTATCAGTACTTGGGGGATTCGTTAATGCTGGAGCAACTATATTAACGATCCTAACACTTGGTAGTTTAAAAATGCTCAGTATAAACTTCATAAGTTTATTAATAATTCTATCATTGACAGCGTCCGCGATCAATAAGTTGTTTTTCGTAAAAACTGTTTCAAAGAAAGAGCAATTATTCAAAGCAACACTGAAAGCAGTCAATATATCATTAATATCAAGCATAATAGCTATATTCTTAATCTTATTTACAAATATATCGTAGACCTTAAATATCACATTTAGACCTTATCATTATTCAGTTAAAGAAAAAGAGTATACGAGGAGGACAGAATTGTATGCTCCAAACACTAAGATAATAGACATTGGGAGAAGACCAGTAGAGGACTATGTTTTCGAGGCCGTTATCAGCTTCCAAGAAGGCGTAGACGAGATCATTCTTAA
>JAMOPC010000278.1 GCA_027064845.1 Desulfurococcales archaeon
TCAACAATATCTATATCCAACACTATACTGAGCTCTAGGTCGCCGGTTAGCTTTACTAGGAATTCTCCTCTCAAAACCTTGTAGGGCTTCATCTGGCTAGCTATAAACCTCCTAAATATCAGATCATATACCTTGAAGTGTAGCCATGTGAGAGGTATAACCGGCGAGATCAGCCCTTCTACAATAGCTTTCTCCAAGTCCTCTCGGTCAAGCGGGTGTACAGGACGTATGGCTTCATGTGCTCCCTTCGAACCCCAGTGATTAGGCCTGAATAGTTTACTTAGTCCTTTTTCTTCGACATATTTGGAAGCAATACCGATACCAGTTGATGAAACATAGTGTGAATCAGTTCTATGATAAGTTATGAGGCCTGACTCGAAGAGTTCCTGTGCGATCTTCATAGTTAAAGCAGATGGAATACCTATTCTTGAAGCATCAAACAATAGTTCATCAGTAGTATATGGTGGAGCTGGCTTAACTTCTTCTATGAACAACTTCTTTTTCTTCAAAACAATTGTTTTTAGTGATTTAAGTTTTTCATATAAGTCTTTATCCTTATGGTCTATACACGCACTTATCTTGAGAGGTATCTGTCCAGTCTTAATAATGATCTTTCTGCACTTATTAGCTAAGTATTCATTATAGGAATTAATGATCCATCCCAGAACAGGTGTTTGTACACGTCCAGCCCCATACCATTTCTTACCATATATTCTCCATAGTTCTTGACTCAGACTGAAGCCTATTAACCGATCCATTACACGCCTATATATCTCGGCCTCAACAAGCTTTAGATTAATGCTCCTCTTATTATTGAGAGCTTTCATGAACTCAGAAACAGTTATTTCGTGAAGCTCTATTCTCCAGATCTTATCTACGAAGCTCTTAATAACTAAGTATACATCATAAGCTATTTTCTCCCCCTCAATATCTGGGTCGGTAGCTATGTATACTTCATCAGCTTCTTGAGCTAACTTTCTCAAAACATTCACTACTTCATAAGAATCAATAAAGCTGCCGCTTCCACATCTGGGGCATTTCTCTCCATATGTAAATTGATGGCCACATACCCTGCAACGCTTGATCGTTGTATATACAGGCGACACTTTATATTCATTAATAATTATTCCATGATACCCAGCACTAGGATCAGTTGTTAAGTCGAATAAGTGGCCACGAGTAGCAACAATGTTTAAGTGTATAACCTCATTCTCCTTAACAAATGGTATCTCATATACACTTGTACTACCAATTTTCCTCCTCACAGGCTTACCGAAGAAACGAGCTATGGTTTTTGCCTTGGTTGGTGATTCAACTACTATTAATACGTTCCTATAGTTTATGAATCCCCTGTTTTTCTTCTTCCTGCTTTCATTAATTAGTTTCCTCTCCAAGGATAAGTCTATTCTCTCTAGAGGAGCGAATACTAAGTCTTTGTTAAACATATTCATTTTCTTATTTAATCCTGTAACGAGATTCTCTAATACCTTATCTTCAACGATGATTGATAATCCATGAGTCATTCTTCCTAGATATAGTCTACTACACCTACCACTAGCTTGTATATATGTCATTACATCTGGTATTATGGCTACATATTTGTCTTTGTTCTTATAGAGAGTTATCGTATTCATATTAATGACTCCGAGTTTATCCAAATACTTTTTCGTGTCCTCAAGAACTTCGTTATAATACGTTAAGAGTTCATTGTATATTTTCTCTATCTTAGGATTATTGATGTCATTAACCGTGAGTTTCCCCTTCAACAACATGGATAATATTCTTAATTCACTACTATTAAGTGTGAATACTAGTTTCCGAACATTATTTGCTTTAACACGATAAGAATTATCCCCAGCGGTCTCAGCTAGTAATAACAGTACCCTAATTATCATATTCGGACTAGCTAGGAACGAGTCTAGATCAATTGTGAAAACAGGTGTACCAATGAATACAACGTATTTTATTGTTTCAGGAGCGTCAATTCCCCTAACACTAACACCATAATAGCTCGAACTACCGATCAATAAATCATATTCTCCATCAACAAATTTCTTAATAGTGCTAGGCTTAGCCTCCGCTACACGGTATTTCTTCTCAATCAGCTTATTAACCATATTTTCAAGTATTCTCTTTAAATTATTCTTCAACGGATGCCTTGGACTAAGCAGGATTAATCCGCCAGGACCCAGCTGATCTATTACATTAATTATTGGTTCAAGACAAGAATCCTCATCAGTATCGATCAACAAGTATGAGTCCGTAATGTTCCTACCATAAATAGATATGCCAGAAACATCTATTCTTAACAAATCCCTCATAACCTTAGCATATACTCCACGCATTCTACCAGTAGCAGAAGCTATTACTACTTGTTTTTTACCATGAGAACTAAGCATTTCATCGATTTCATTTTCTATTTCTATAAGCTCTTCAATGTATTTCTTGTAATCATCCTCTTTATTAAGTGAGCGAGCAAGCATAAGTTTCCATATAAGAGTATTTCTACGCTTTGCCTTTTCAATTAATTCTTCCGAAAACCCGAGAAGTTTCATTAATCTAAGAATATTCTTAGAGCTCTTGAGCAGAGAATCAACATCATCTATTATTATCAGATCTATGTCTAGCCTGGATAGTACATCATATCTCCTATTCATGAAGTGATTAGTTAAAACCAATACGTCGAAATCATTATTCCTTATCTTTTCAAGAACTTCTTCTTTCCTCTTCTTACTTAAGCCTGAGTCATAAAAGACTATTCTTAGCTCAGCACCAATACTATTAACAGCACTCAGTAGTCTCTGGTAGATCTGTTTAGCCAATGCCCTAGTTGGTGCAAGGAAAAGTGTTTTCTTCCCAAAATACCTGGCAGAGTACAAGGCATAAACGATCAAGAGAGTTGTCTTACCCATACCAGTCGGGGCAACAATGACTGTATTCTCCCCATTCAGTAGTCTCTTAACCCATGTAACCTGAGCCCCCCATGGTTTTAAACCATTAGTTGCTTTACTGAAGAACTCCTCAAAATCCCTAAGATCATTTAATAACTCGTTATATAGTGAAACCGCATTCAAAACACCTCCATCATATAGGCTACACTTACTACAAGCCCCGAATTCATATAACTCCTTAGCGAAAGCATCACCTCTACAAACAGGACATAAATTCTTATAAATAGGATCAAGTACTTTCTCCAACAATAACACACCCGTTGAAAGAATCCTTTTAGGAATAATCTTTAAAAGAAAAAGACTCTTTAACACCGTTTTCATACGATGAGGGAAAAACTTTTATAGACATAAACATAATTTAAGAAGACCCAGACAAAACAATAAACAAAACTAGGTGAACAGAAATGGCCGAGGCACAACCACAAGCTGCAAACACCGTATTAGTAGGTAAAAAACCCGTAATGAACTATGTAATCGCAGTATTAACACTAATACACCAGGGCGTAAAAGAGATCGTAGTAAAGGCTAGAGGCAGAGCAATCAGCAAAGCCGTAGACACAGTAGAAATAGTCAGAAACAGGTTCCTACCAGGCAAGGTAGAAATCGAGGACATCAACATCGGTAGCCAAACAGTAACCAACCCCGCTGGACGCGAAACCAGAGTAAGCACCATCGAGATAAAATTAAAAGTAAAGGAGTAAACAAATAATAATACATCGTAACTACTAAAATAACAAAAATAGGTTTTTCTAAAACACCCACACCACATCGAAGAAACAGATCAACATTTACGCCTTCTCAAACACACATAGCTCTTAACAATCTCTTCTAAATATGTTTTAAGACCAACACATTCAAAACTAACCTGATCCCTCGGCTCTAGCAGCCCTATCCTCTTAAATCTCCTAATAATATTAATAACTATCTTCCTACTAAGACAGAGCTCACGAATCAAGTAATCAATAGCTTCACCAATGTTCCAAACCCTTCCCCCTTCCCATCCACAAAGTAGGTAATAGGCTACAAGCTCTCTCTTCTTCAACAATCTACTCCATCGAGAAATGCATTGCTCTTCTAAAGACTTACTCATAGCTATTACCAGATTCCTGCTCCTCCTCGAAGAGCTCAATTACAATCCTTGCTTTAACCTCGTTCTTACTGAAAGGCGGGGGAGACTCGCCTAGATCTATTGCTAGAACAACCGGATTGCCCAGACTATCCTTGAAACGTATTTCAGCAACATATCTCCTCTTAGGACCCTCTTGTAAACTCTTCATCAAAGTATCCATTATCCTAGTTATAGCCATTTGGAAAGAAATAGGACTAGACAAGTCCTCAGGCTTCAAAACGAGGTGCTGAGCACCGCTCAATACCTGTCCGATCTTAGCTTTAGCTTCAAATACTCTTAAAACCTTGAATCCATGCTCTTCCTCACTCATATTGGAAACACCAAATAACCCTCATTCATAATCGTAATATTTAGAAATACCTTAATACAGGTTATTAACCGTGCCCAGGATAAGAAAAGAAACAATACTGCTAGAACCATATAATCTAAGATATGAGGAATTAAAAGAAGTTCTAAAAATATTTGAAAAACAAGGCTATGAATACATTATTCTAACAACAAAACCAAGCTATGGATTAATAAGAATAAACAACACCACAGTACTTCAAGCAATAGCCCCAAACACAATAGTTTTAGAAGAAAAAATATTGAAACACCTAGTTGAGAAAATACCTCATATAAAACACTTTGTCTTAGCAAAAGATACTTGGCTAGACACGAGAGAAATACTCGTCAAAGACTTATTGAAAATAATCAACCTACTAGACAGCCTTGACGAAGAAACCAAAATAAATAAATATGTTATAAGAACACGTAAGCTGGAAACAAGTATTGATGACTACATAATATTAGATTATATTAACACTCCTCTCTACTGGCTGGTTCCTAGAAAGCATTACTTAGACGCTCTTTACAAGAAAGCTGTTGAAAAAATGATTAATGAGAAAAAGAAGGGTAGAATTGTTCTGGGCTATATTGTCTCTAACAATGAGTACATACCATATCTAGTCTTAACTTCTAGGAATAATCAGAAAACCATAGAAGCTGTTCTAGTAGAGGGTGATGAGTTACTAAGAAGAATCATTTTCTGGTCATTAATAGATATCTTGGTCTAGTTGACAAACTCGTCTAGATCCATTCTCTTCCTCTTCCTAGCCAAATACTCTTCAGGTGTTTTCTCCAAGACTATCTCGTACAGCTTAGCCTCAACACCTCCTGGCTTGGGCCTTAGAATCCTTCCCAGTCTCTGGATAAATTGTCTACGAGAACCTGTTCCAGACACTATTATCCCCACTGTAGCATCTGGTATGTCTAGTCCTTCATCACCTACAGTTGTGACTACAAGTATTCCTTTATCAATAGACCTGAACTCCTCCAGGATCCTTTTCCTCTTCTCAGCCGGTATCTCCCCTATCAACAAATATGCGTTAAGCCTCTTAGCAAGTTCTTTGGCCTGCTCCACATACTGTGTAAAGATTATTATCTTGTTCCCCTTCTCTAGCTCTTTAGATGCTATTTCAACAGCTTTATCAATCTTGGCTCTTGATTTCGCGAGAAGCATTTTCATCTGACTATGGATCCGTAAAGCCATTTTAGCTCTCTCATTACCCGTTAGTGCGAGTTTTAATACTTCATTAAAACTCCGTCCCCCGCTTAATACCCTATATGTTTGCCTAAGCTTCTCAAACTCTCTCCTCTCATCACTTCTAAGCCCGACCTTAATTGTTACAACACGATACCTAGCTAAGTACCCTTGGCTAGAGAGCTCGGCTGCTGTTTTATGATAAACTATTCCGCCAAGCAGGGGGAAGAGTTCTTCGTGCTTACCATCTTCTCTAACAGGTGTAGCGGATAATCCTATACGATACCTCGCTATACTGTGTAACGCGATGTATTTGAACTTATCAGCTGGTAAGTGATGTACTTCATCAACTATGAGTAAGTCAAAGAAAGGAGATATCTCTCTAATATTCCTATAACCACTCTGATAAGTAGTAATAGTAATAGGGGCTAACCTCTTCTCCCCACTATAGATCAAACCAACTATTCCTGGCTCTGCGCTCGTATACCTGTATATTTGTTCCTTCCACTGAAACATCTGCTCCCTAGTATATGTTATGATCAATGTTCTCTTATTCAAACTAGTAATAACAGCTATACCAATCAATGTTTTCCCAGAACCTGTCGGCAGAGCGATTATTCCACGATAATTATTCTTTTTCAAAGCCTCTAATGCTTCCTCCTGGTAAGGTCTGAGAACAACGTTTTTCAATTCAATACTGTATGGAAGATTCTTCTCCTTAACTAAGCCTTGTTCATCCACTATACCAAGACCACGCGTTTCGAAATACGTGACTACATCCCATAACTTATAAGGGATAATCCTATAGAGCACTTCTTCACCAACAACTCCCTGGTATCTAGAACCAATGTTTTTAAGAAAAGACCTGAACTCGCTATCAAGTATTATCCGGGGCACATAGAGTTTAACATAACCACTCCTATTATCCCATTCAAGCCTAACACTTACCCTCTCATACATCTTCTTAAGCTCATCAACATCCTCAACAACAAGCCCTAACTCTTCTGCTAGAGATAATACGTCTTCAAAACCATAACCATTCTTCAAGGCTTTCTCAATATTAAACAAGAATACAGGTCCACTTCCTCTCTCATAACCATTATAATCAGCTATTTTCATTACTTCTCTGAACTCATCCTTATCAAGCCATCTCTTAGCCTTGATCACTACCAATTAATACACCTTTAACTAATCCATATAAACAAGTACTTCCTCGACAGGCACTACTTCGTATTTCTTGTTGGAGAGCTTCTTATCGCCACAAATTATCTTGTAGGCTCTATCAGAAATAATCCTAGGTATATAAAAAGAAGCTTTCTTACTAACACTCTTGACTACCTTGGCGAACCTCATAATGGTCTCTACTTCTTTATCGAATACTTTATCATGACTATAGGTAAC
>JAMOPC010000279.1 GCA_027064845.1 Desulfurococcales archaeon
TACATTGTGGAAGGAGATATAAAGCGTGATGCCTTGGAACAAATCGATAGGGTTCTGAGAGGAGATAAAAAACATTACGTATCTCTAATAGATCAATGGTAGAGGTTTTTAATATTCGCTATGTTGTGATAGCTTTTGCTAGTCCTGGTGGAGTATCTATTGGATGTCCATATCTTACTCCTAGATGGTAAGCTAATAGTTGCAAGGGTATTATTGTAGTCATTGGGGATAATACTCTTGGTGTTGAGATGACATTGATTACTTCTCCGTATCCTTGCCCGTCTTGTGAAACTGTTATTAATAGTCCTTGTCTCGAAATTATTTCTTTAGCAACTTTATTGTATAGTTCTACAGCTTGCTCTTCCACAGGCTTAATCACTATGACGGGATAGTTCTTCTTTACTAAAACCATTGGTCCATGTCTTAATTCGCCAAGCTGTACTCCTTCAGAATGAATTATTGATGCTTCTTTTAGCTTGAGAGCTGCTTCTAAAGCAATTGGATAATTAATGCCGCTCCCAACTACATATAGGTCTTTCCAACCATATAGTTTTTCTGAGAGAAGCTTCGCTCTCTCTGAATATCTTGGTATTTCTCTTCTCAATACTTCGGCATGATTTCTTATGCTTTTAACTAGTTCTTCGTACTCGTTCCGACTCATATTGCCAGAATATAGTCCTGTGTATCCGCTTAACATTGCCATCGCTACTAGTGTTGAGACAAAAGTCTTTGTAGCTGGAACAGCTATTTCGGGACCAGCACCTATTGGTAAGTAGACGTTTGACTCTAGTGTTAGACGAGAACCAACAACATTGGTCACACCTACTATTACTGCTCCTCTCTGTTTAGCTAATTTAACACTATTAATAACGTCGCTTGTTTCACCACTCTGGCTGATTGCTATAAGAACTGTTCCTGTTGAGACATTTTCTAGTGCATAGTAGGGGAACTCGGCTGAGCTTACAACATTGACGTTTAAACCAGCCATTTCAGCGAAATAATATGATGCAACATATCCTGCGTGAAGACTTGTTCCATTAGCTATAATATAGACGTTTCTAGCGCCATATATTATCATGGAGGCTAGCCTAAGGTATTTCTCCATTATTGAGTAGGTTGTTCTAATAATAGCATCTGGTATTTCCATAATTTCCTTCAACATATAGTGAGGATAACCAGCTTTACCAACAACTTCTACGGGATACTTTACTCTTTTTCGCAATAATTGGCTGAGCGGTATTTGCTGTCCTGTAGCTATATCGTAGACCTTTATTTCTTCAAGACTTATTTCTGCAACACTATTTTCATTTAATACGATCGCTTCATCGGCAAAACCATATAGGCTTGGAATATCACTCGACAAATAAATGCAGTCTCCACCTTGTTTTAACCCAATAACAAGTGGTTGTCCCCTATGGACGACATATAGTTTCTTTACTCCGCCTACGAGAGATGCTATCGCGAAGGTTCCATTAAGTATACGTGAGTAATTTATCAGTTGCTTTACTATATTTTCAACACCCTGATCAACGGCTTCCTCTATGATATGAGCATATATTTCCATATCCGTCCTAGACGTAAACACGTGTCCCCTCATACTGAGTTCCTTCTTCACCTCTTCATAGTTCTCAATAAATCCGTCTCCCACTATAGCTACCTTGTTCTTACAATCACTTAGGGGATGCGTGTTCTCAATAACAGGCCATCCACGACTTGCATATCTTGTATGTCCCAAGACAATGTCCGAAGGTATATTTACAAAATCTATTTTCTTAGCAACTTCTTCTAAATGACCAGGAGCTTTCCTAATTACTAGTTTGCCGTTTTTATCAAGATATGCATAACCAGCTCCATCATATCCTCTATATAAGAGCCTTTTCAAACCTTCTAACAATGCTCCCCTAGGAACAGTACTCTTACAAATTATGCCAAATATACCTCCCACTAATCATCACCAATAATAAGTCTCTTCAACACTTTATATCGTTCATGTAAGTTATAATTTTGGCTTACTTACGAGACATCATTAGATTATTACATAACT
>JAMOPC010000280.1 GCA_027064845.1 Desulfurococcales archaeon
TACGCACTTCTTGACTTCTCTCAAGAACAAAGCCGAGGACGCCACCTATTGAGTCATTCATTATAATTCTCTGCTTCTCGGACTCAAGGAATGTATAGAGATCGCTAAGAGCATACTCTAGATCCTCAAGTGTTAGCCCCTTCTTTTTTGCATTGGTCACTATGTTTAATAACATGGATACCAAGTCTAGTGCAGTACTTCTCTCAATATATGCGAGAATTCTGAATAGTTCTTTAGGATCATCTATGTTGTTACGGATTATTTCATAGAGGTAATGCCATATCATGGTTTACACCTCTTTCGATATATATTTCTGTGCAGAATTCCTTATATACTTTTCGCTTTCGATTTCGTTATCGAAAATCTTAGGAGTGTTTTTATATCGATTTCCATAAATAATTTCTTGGTGGAAAAATTGCCTCGTGTCAAGGTTCAAACCAGAGTTACCAAGAAGTATGGAAAAGAATATGTCACTTACCAAGTAACGCTTCCTAAACCCATTGTCGAGGCTCTCAATATCAAGGAAGGTGATGAACTCGAATGCATAATTAAAGAAGTCCCTATCAATGGAAAGACCAAAATTGCGATCGTTTTTTACAAGCCTGACTAAGCTCATTGTTCTTCTTCCTCGAGAACCTCAATAGTGACCATAACCTTCTTACCACGTAGAAACACAAGATCCTTAGGAAGGTATATTGCTGCTTGATCATTACCTAGCTTAGCAACCTTCTTAGGACCTATCTTGAAAACTTGACCAATTCTTAAATGCTTCATTATTTAACACCTCAACCAAGTTAAATTTAAATATGTAACTATATATTAAATAATAGGGTTACATATCTCCGAGTCCAAGTTACATATCTCGAGGTAAGAAGTGCTATGCCTATAAGCTATCGTAAACGTATGGCTCAAGTCCTTCTCAGTTTAGCATTAGAAGGACCTATGACAATATACGGATTAGCCAAGTTTATTAGTCGATATACAGGTGAGTCATTACAATCTGTACGCGTTATTCTTTATCGTATATTACCATTACTGCTTAAACGTAATCTAATTAAGAAAGAGAAAAATAAAAGAAAAAACCTAGTTGATATCACAATAGATGGATTTAGCGAATTGTTTAACAGATTCTTCGATGAACAAGCTTCTCTGGATATTGACTTGCTTATAGCTTATTCTCTAGAAAAAAGATATGATGTTGATGGATTATTATTTATAATTACAATGTATAATCATCCGTTTTACTATGACTTCTACAAGGATCCATTTTATCCAGGACCTCTTTCCATCACTACTCAGTCAATAACAATTAAGTATAGTTGGAATGAAAATCATAATACAATAATGCTTAAAGAGCTTAAGATAAACTACGATTATATCCTGAATAATCTAAGTGATTATTATGAACCAGTATTTGATGAAGAACATCCCTATAGTGAAGACAAAAAATTAGAACGGAGTTTGGAAGATTTTCTTATACTTGAATATTTGACACGCTTATATATTAATAAAGAATTGCTCCTCATATCATTTTCATTCTTTGAAGACTATGGTAATATGCTAAAAAGAGTTTTATTGAAAATTTTCCTACTTAGTTTGTCTATTGATCTAAAAATATTGTATGATCAAATAAGAATCTATGAATTGCTGTTGGAAAAGGATTATATTTCCTTAGTGAAAGATTATAAGATCTTGCCACGATTACCCAACGAGGAGATCATTAAGAACATCAAATCTAATATAGAGAAGTACATTCAGGAAGAAGCTGAAACCATAAATAAAGCATTGAAAAAGGTTATGAAAAGCAAAAAGAAACAACCCTAGCGATTCATAGTGTTTTTATGTTTGTTTGATCATTTCTTTTTGTAGTTGTTTGGTTCATCGGTTAACTACTCTATGGTTTTTTCTTGGTGGTGTAGTTGAAAATGGGTCGTCAGTCAACTACTTATAGAAAGTCGGGGATAGTTTCTATTGTGGAAGCAATGGGACGCAGATTTGTAGTTAAACGGATTACCAAGAAACTCAAATCAGACGGTTCT
>JAMOPC010000281.1 GCA_027064845.1 Desulfurococcales archaeon
AATCAAGAAGCAAAAATAACTTGGGCGTGGGATGTTACTGAGAACAAGTATCTTGGATACGGAGAAGTCCTAGTAAAACCAGGTCATATCGTAGAAATTGCTGTTAAAACACAGAATTTCCAATTGGTCCCGGGAGTACTAGTAGAATTCAAACTACTAACCTCTTCCGGCATAACCTTATATAGAACCATAGAACTCTCAGCACATCCAGCACTCAGCTACATACAAGGAGGATATTTCAACACATGGGACTATACGACTGAACATTTTGCTGCAATTTATCATCAATTCTGGAGATACTATAATGTCGACTTATTTTTCGGAACAAACATTGAGAGATTGACGATACAGTATAATATGTGGTATGGTTTGTTTCAGTTAGGAGAGGATTATTCAACTATTTTCGAAATTCGCATCTATAAGGACGGCACTGATTACTACTTTGATCTTAAAGCCTATAAAAACGGGTCAATAGTGTTTTTCGATAACATCTACTATGAAGCATTTACAGGATATAGCGTCTATGATCCACATAGTATCTTGTTCGATTTCATGGTTCATTCACCTAATATTGTAGAGTTAAAACTCTATATTGATGGCAAAATAGTTGTTGATAGGAATTACACAGAGATCTATGGAGCAGAAATCGTTGAAATGTGCTACGGTGTATGGGATAGAACAGGATTATATGATATGTATATCGATAATATTGTCGAGAAAATTACTTGGACTAATGGTACTATGACGACTGTTGAAGAAAACTTTGATAATTTGTCCACGGATTACTTTACCTATTATGTATCTGATATTGAATCCGGAGATGTTCAATCTTTTCCTATACTTCTCGATAATGGTATAATAGGGTTTGCAATTGATCATACATAAATAACGATTCAAAATCACTATATTTTCTTCAGGTATTTTAATGCTTCTTCTCTTCCTAGGAGTGCTAGTAGTGGTGCTGCTCTTGGACCATATGGTTTTCCTAGATATAATTTGTAGAAGTCTTCGTAGAGTCTTCTCCTCTTGGCTGGGTCTAGGTCTTTTGTAGCGTTGATCATTGCGTTCTTTATGTTTTCTTCATTCCATTGCTCTATTTTTTCTAGTTCTTGAAGCATTCTCCTTAATACTTCTTTATTCTCCTCGCTTATTTCTCTCAGGATTTCTTCAGTTGGTTCTGGTAATAGTTCTACTTTATATCTTTCACCGCCGTATTTCTGTACCCATATATAGGCTTTTTCCATCATCTCCATGATTCTCTTGACACCGTATTCTGTTGGTTTTTCTGGTAGGTGCCCGCTCATTTTTAATCTCTTGAGTGCTTCAGTACTCCATTTTTCTTTGGGTAGTATTTGTGATAGTATTGCTATGTGAGTATATGGTACTTGTTCTGGTGGTTCCTTGGGTGGTTCTCCATGTGGGTAGCTTAACTCGTAGCTTCTCTTAAGAATTACTTCTTCTTCCTCGTCCTTTGCTTTTTCTAGTCCGTAATAGATTCTCTCAGCTTTGAAGTATTGGCTATAGTACTGTGGTATCTCGTATAGGCTCACGACTAGTTTCTTCATCGGGGGTGTTTTAAGTACTAAGAATCTATAGATGTGTGGATGTGCTACTTCTAGCCAGTCCTTGGGTGTGAATCCTATGAACCCACTGCTGGTCATATCGAGGACTTTCTTGTCTTTTGTCCTCATTGCTACCCATTCATATGGTGTTCCTTCTGGTGGTTTAAATCCATATACGTTGATTGCTAGATCTGCACAGCTATCTCTACTACCGCCAGGTGTTGCATGGTCTTTACCGTAGGGTTCGAAGTCTACGTCTAGACTCCACCATATTCCAACCCATTCTATTCTCCAATTAAGCTTTCCATTACTTATCTCTACAGTGTCTTTGTTTCCACAATTCCTGCACTCATATCTTACGTGTTCATCATCAATAATCTCGGTTGCCTCTGTTGTATCTATTCTACCACACTTATTACATATTGGTTCGAATGGTATCCATCCCTCAGGGTAAGGCTTTCTGCCCCTATACTT
>JAMOPC010000282.1 GCA_027064845.1 Desulfurococcales archaeon
ATACTGATCGAACACAAGGAAATCAAAGCCTATGATGCAAGAAAACTACTAAGAACAAAGTTCGGGATAAAAGCACCCTCAATAACCGTCTATGGAGTAATATATAGAATGGCTAGAGAGGGATTGCTAGAAAAAATCACGAGAGGCAACGAGACACTATACAGATTAACTGATAAGGGATTAGAAGCATATCGCGAAGGAATAAAACTACTAGAAAATATCTTACAAAAACTCAAATAATAGATCATATTCGTTCAACTACTCCATATTTACAATTTCACGGTATGTGCGTTATATTTAGATGATACTACAGATCCCCAACTCGGCTTCTCATAATTGATCGCTACATAAGAACAAATCTATGGGTGATCCTAAATGGTAAGAATAATTATATTCGGACAAGGTTTAGTCGCAACACATTTCGCTGTAGGTCTTGAAAAACTCAAGAACGGAGAAATACTAGATTACGGAGTACCATTAAGTGACAAGATCCCTGTAAAATATGATGAATTGGAAATAGTTGGATCTTATGACGTTGATACTAAGAAGATAGGTAAAACACTATATGATATAGCAAAAGAAGTACTTGGAAATTCGAATATACCGAGTCAACTAAAAGACATAGTTGTTAAGAAAGGTATCCATCTTGGAAGCATGAAGGGATTACCATTTAAAGTTGAAGGACTCGAAGAAGAAAAAGGACTCTCAAATGTAATAAACGAACTAATAAATGAATGGAAAGCTCTCAAACCAGATGTATTCATAAATGTCATAACAACGGAGCCAGCTAACGAATTACACACTATAGAAAATATAGAGAGAGCTCTTATGAACAAAAAATTATCAGCAAGCCAAGCATACGCATACGCTGTAGCAAAATATTCTAGAGAAACAAAGTCCTCGGTATTCATTAATGCTATTCCTACACCAATAGCTAATGACCCAGGCTACGTAGAGCTCTATAAAGAGAGTAAAGCAGTAATATTCGGTGATGACGGGGCAACAGGAGCAACGCCTCTAACAGCTGATCTACTAGAACACTTAAGAGAAAGAAACCGCAGAGTATTAGAGATAGCACAATTCAATATAGGCGGCAATACTGATTTCCTAGCACTAAATATACCCGAGAGAAACATCATGAAGAAAAAGACAAAGAGCAGTATCATAGAAGATATCCTTGGATACGATATACCTAACTATATTAAACCGACAGGCTACCTACCACCACTAGGAGACAAGAAATTCGTAGCAATGATCATAGAGTATATCAGCTTTAATAATTTCAAAGACGAATTATATGTAATAGCAAGAATAAATGATAGCCCAGCACTAGCAGGATTGCTAGTAGACCTTGTAAGACTTGCAAAAATAGCTTTAGATAAAAAAGAATACGGCACAATATATCCTATTAATGCATTTTACATGAAGAACCCAGGACCCAAAGAAGCAAAGTCAATAGCAAAGACAAAAGCATATGATAAACTACTTGAATGGCTTAGGATAAAGGATGAAAGATATATGTAATCCGAGAGACGCCTCTACAAGTTTTTGAATAGTTCTAATTACTTTTGATTACTTCTAATCCTCTATGTGCTACTATGTATGCACTTGCCATGTGCTTGTCTACTCCTTTCCTTTTCATTACTTCTTCATGTTCACGGCTATGTGTTGTTCCCCTCGGGTCTACTAATATTGGCGTTAAGCCGAGCTTTAGAGTCATTAGCAACCCATGTTGTAGGAGTTGTTTCTTAGCGAACCTCGTTATCTTTCTATTGCCGCTTGGAGGTCTTACCTTGCTACGCTTCTTTACCTCAAAAAGGTTCTCAAAGACGACGTAGTCCACGCCAATTCTCCTAGCATACCCTAGTAGCTCCTTCAGCTTCTTCAACCTTGTATCCCTAGCCTTATCCCTAGGGAAACCATGAAGCGTCACCTCGGGAAACCATGCGGTCTTCATAGCTACTATCCTAGCATTAGAATCTATGACAACCATGTTTATCCTATCACTATTCAAATCCAAGCCAGCAATA
>JAMOPC010000283.1 GCA_027064845.1 Desulfurococcales archaeon
ATTGGTGGGTTGAAAGAGCAGATAAGAGAACTAATTGAAGTCGTAGAGCTCCCGCTTAAGAACCCAGAATTATTCGAGGAGATAGGGATAGAGCCTCCTAAGGGAGTCTTATTATATGGTCCTCCGGGATGTGGTAAAACATTGCTGGCGAAAGCTGTTGCTAGAGAATCAGGAGCTACTTTCATAAGTATTGTAGGCAGTGAGCTAGTCCAGAAATTTATTGGCGAAGGAGCAAGGATTGTGCGTGAAGTATTTAAGTATGCAAGGAAAAAAGCTCCAGCAATAGTCTTTATTGATGAAATAGATGCTATAGCCGCTAGGAGGCTTGACATAGGAACTAGTGGTGAAAGAGAAGTTCAGCGTACACTTATGCAATTATTAGCTGAGATTGATGGGTTTAAACCATTAGATAAGGTAAAGATAATAGCAGCAACTAATAGGATCGATATACTTGACCCAGCAATTCTGAGACCAGGTAGATTTGACAGGTTAATCGAAGTACCTCTGCCAGACTTAAAGGGTAGATACGAGATCTTCAAGGTACATACTAGGAGAATGAAGCTAGCAGAAGATGTTGATCTATATGAATTAGCAAGAATAACAGAAGGAGCTACAGGGGCAGAGATTAAAGCGATCGTTACAGAAGCAGGATATAATGCTATTAGGAATAATAGGAGAAAAGTAAACATGAATGACTTCTTAGAAGCAGTACGTAAAGTTATGAGCAAAAAGAGCATTAGAGAGAAAAACATAGACATTCTAGGGAGCAAGGAGAAGGAGTACTCAACATCATATATGTTCTAAAGCTTCTTTTACCAATATCATTGTTAAACCCTTTCTCTCATCATGTATTCTGAGGGATTTATATTGTATAAGAGAAGAGCATCTAGCGAAGAACTTGAAGAGCTAAGATGGATAGCTAATCTACAATTCGATGGATATGGTGTTGAACTTATCCCTGATGATATAATCCTGGTCATTAGTCCCTCAACTGGAAAGATCAGATACTTACTACATGATAATAAGCTGTATTTATCTCTCAGAGCAGGTGATCATAGATTTTTATTACATATTCCATCAGCAAAGGTATTGAACAAAGTAGCGAAGCATCCGAGGTTTAGGGTATACGTTAATAATAATTACGCTGAGTTTATAAAGAGTGGTGGAAATGTATTTAGTAAGCACGTAGTCATGGCTGATCCCGAAATTCGTCCGGGAGATGAAGTAGTTGTCGTTGATGAGAACGGTGAATTAATAGGTGTTGGAAGAGCTATTAGGCCTGGATGGGAAATGATATATTATAATTGGGGCGAGGCTGTAAGAATTAGGGAAGGTGTATTGGAGGAGTTTAGAAGTGGTAAGAGAAATTAAATTATTCTTATTAAAAGATATTCCACGAGAAGAACTAAGTGGTGCGTATTTTATAACTGGTTATCAAGGCTTCGGAATGGTCGGTTATCTTGCTAGTAGACATGTAGCTCTGGAACTTGGTCTTGAAAGAATAGGTTTTATACGGACAAAGTATTTCCCAGAAGCTACTTTTTATAAGAAAGGCATAGGCTTAGTTTTCCCCTTTGAACTATACTATGGCAAGGTGGGGGATAAGAAGCTCATTATATTAGTGAATCATAGCGTGCCGCATGTTCGTGAGAGAACTAATTATGCTGAGTTCATAGCAAAGTTCCTTAAAGAGATCAATGCATCGTTCTCCATATTAGTTGGTGGATTAGATCCGGCTATTAAAGAGAGAGAAGATGAAAAATATAGGTGGATACCCATAAATAATCCAGAAATAGTACTCGATGCACCTATTTTGGAAGATAAACATGTTATTGGCCCATTAGCATTAACGATGATGTTTATAGAAGCATATAAGATCCCCGGTGTAGCTGTTTTCGCCTATACAGAATTATACAGACCCGATCCTCGAGCTAGTGCTGTAGCTGTTAATGTAATTGGAGAAATACTTGGCACAAGTATTAGTACTAAGAAACTATTAGAGGAAGCTAGTATTATAGAGGCGGTGGAGGAGAAGAAAGAGGAGATAATGAAAGCTATGGAGGGAGAAATTAGGTCCGAAAAGAAAGAACATCCAATGTATATGTAGTTTTGGTTCTAAGCCATTTAATGATTTCATGTGTTAGTAAGTAATACTTTTCTTCAACTGGTTGGACTATTATTATTTTCTTCGGTCTTAATTTATTGATTACTTGTAATATCTCCTTCGACGCTTTAGTAATTACTTCTTTGTCAATTATGCCTACTTCATGCTGGAAGTATGGATAAGTATTAGCTAATTGTGGTGGAAAAACTCCTAGGTAGGGATGGTAGAATAATATAGTGTATTCAGGATATTTCCTTTTTGCTTCAATGTATTCTATTTGTTGATTATATGGTTTCTTATATGCTGGTATTAATAATATGTTCTCGAGTTTCTTATTAGATAACATACCGTAGACTTTTCTTTTTATTCTAATTAGTCTTGGATTGTGATGAGAATCTTTGTCTATTAGTAATAATGCATGTGTTGTTCCCTTGGTTTCTGGATTGTATTTTTCAAGGTATCTAGTATACTTCTTCACGATTTCGAATGCTTTCCTTAGTGTTGGGTGTGATTTGCTCTTGTATTCAAGATATTCCCATAGCCTTCCTTCTTTTATTGCTTGTTTTACGTTGTTGATTTCTTTTCTAAGCATATAGAGGTTATGTAGTGCTAAATACTCTACTCTTTTCTTTCTCGGCATCTCTAGTAATTCTTTTACTGTATATTTGCTACATACTGGGCAGTTGCATGGAAGATAGTGTAGTTCTTCTAATTTTTTCGTACCTGTTTCGGTCATGTACCTGTTGTCTCTGGCATATAGTATGTAGCTGGCTGAGTCGAAGAGGTCTCCACCCAATGCTACGAGGAAGGGTATTATCATTGGATGGCCTACACCAAATACGTGGAGGGGTTTGTGTGGTGGTAGGTGTAATCTTGCAAATCCTACTAAGTCAAGGATCTTATCATATTCATATTTTTCTAAGAGAACGGTTGGTGAACCGAAAGCGTTGATGTGATAAGGTAGTCTCCAAGCGGTTGATGTTGATATTAGTAATAGGTCTTTATATGGTGATCCTTGTACTGGGAAAACCCATAATTGGTCTGAGTCCATTATATATGGTAATGCCTCTACGGCTCGTTTGTTTGTTTCGAAGAGTGCTTGTCTTGCTTCTTCCCAAGACATTTTTGTTCCTGTGGGAATATCTAGTATGACAGCAATATCTGTTCCTATCTTTTTCTCGTACTCTACGATAGTCTTGTTATCTACTTCAACGTCTCCATATATGAGTACTTGGTATCCACCCGAGTCAGTCATTATAGTGTTATTCCATTTTAGGGAATCGTGTATTTTCTTTGGTAAGCCCTTGTTTCTTCTATAGAAGAGGTATGCATTGGTTATTATTCCGTTGAATCCAAGGCTACGTATAGTTTCGAGTGATGGTTGTTGACGAATAGGGTCTATGACTGGAAAAAGATAAGGAGTTTCAATTATCCCGTGTTTTGTTTTTAGTTTTCCTATTCTACCAGCTAGGTCATAGTCTCTTGTATCAAAGTATTCCAATATTATTTATCCCTTGAACAATTTCTTTCTTTCTTCAATGTATTTCTGGAAGAACTCATATAGTGTTTGTGCTAATGGACCTGTTCCCTCTACGCCTTTTTCTGATACTTTGTATCTACCTTGTACAATTACTACTCTTGCTTCTGGGATCACTTTTACTAAGTGGTCTGGAAGCCTCATCTCTTTGATAATAAATTCTCTGAAATCGTCCGGGTCGAATAATGGGATCTCGGTTGTCAAGATCTCTGACACTCTGTCTCCTTTAATTATTACCTTTGGGTATTTTGTACCATTATTGTCTACAGCGTTTTCTAGTAATAGGTTAAGAGACGGGTGGTCGAAGCCAATTAGTGTTCCCTCATAATATCTTCCATCCGCTAATATTACTTTTACTTTTTTATCAACAAGCCCAGCTAATTCAGCTGCTAATCTTCTGGATGCATCGACTAAAGCCATACCTAATCACCTTTTTATCTGGTGAAACATATATCTAGTAAGAGATATATTGGGATTACTCCTCAATAAAGAGTTTGTTAATAATAAGTTTTGAAGTGGTGCATAGGATATGCCGAAATACGAGTGTAGGGTAAACGATATAGAGCAACTAAGATTGCCACAGCTCTACAGGGTTAAGACAAGTTGTGGTGATGTGGAAATAGTTTTTGAAATGCATGAAAAAATAATGACGATCAACAAGGGGGAGGAATTAAGCATTGTGATAACTAGTAGTAAAGAGGAATGTATGAAGAACGATTTTTGTGGAAAAGGTCATGTTGTAAGTGTTACTAAGCTTGAAGATGTATATAGAGTTGTTATATCTATTGCTGGAATACTTGTTGTATTATTCTTGAAACAGAGACCTAGACAACCATATTCCGTGATGAACGAGGTATATGTTGGTATCTCGAAGAAATAAGAAAATATATCAAGTTACTATATAAGTTTTTCATCATACTACAGAATTTATTTCCTCTAATATTATAGGGGAATGAATTGGTTGAACATTATACTTTTATTAGGATCTTTAAGGAAATGAATGCGGAAAATGATAGTGTTGATAAGGAATTAAAGAAAGTAATAGAGTTTATTAAACAGAGATCTTCTGTTAAAAAGAACGTATCCTATTACACAATAACCTACATAGATAGAGGAGATGTTGACGGGCTTATAGTTATTAAATCTAAGGATGAGAAATCAGTAGGGCTGGAGGCAGAGATCATTAAAGACTATATAGTGTCAAGTATGGAGCACTTATCTGCTAAAATCATAGATAAACCGAGAAAACATGAATTAATAAAAATACCTAAGTCATCACGTTTTTTCGTAGAAGAAACAGCGTTGAACTAGTTGTCAAGTATTTTATCAAGCCTATTGTCAAGTATCCTAAGCAAGAGCTTTTAGTGAGTTTAGAAAACGGTAAATGTATTGAGTTAGGAGATGTAATTAATTCCATACTTCCTAGGAAAGCATGTATTCCAATAAATATGCTTACACATCACACCTTAGTCTTGGGTTCCACTGGCTCAGGTAAAACTCATACAGTCTCGGTAATAATTAATAGAATTATTGAGAGATTTAATGAGGTAAAAACAGTTATTTTTGACTGGCATGGAGAATACTCATATTTATTGAAGAGAAAGAGAAGGCTTGTACCATATAATTTACCTGTTGGAATTACTAATCTTATTGAAAAAGACTTGTACAGTTTTATAGATATTCTTGCTGATGTGTTAGAATTAACAAATTCACAGATATATATCCTTGAGAAAGTCCTTCGACAATTATTAAGACGTGGAGGAGTAAGCCTTAACGACATTTATACTGTTCTTGAAAACTTTGTTGATGAATCCGGCTGGATGAGGGAAAGTAGATTATCTTTACTCAGAAAAATGTCCCCTCTAGTAAGAACGGGTTATTCCAAACTGTTTAGTAACAGCGATATTGAAGACCTTATACATCGCTTAAACTATGAGTCTTTGCCACTGGTTATTGATGTATCAGTTATTAAGGATCCTTTTATAAGGAAAATCTATATTTCCTTTGTGCTGAACATGATATTTGATATCTTCGTAAATGATAAGAATAAGAAACCAAAGTATAAGTTGTTAATCGTGCTTGAAGAAGCTCAAAACATTCTTTCAAAGAATAATCCAGTTAGAATTGTTTCTAGGATGTTATCTGAGATCAGGAAGTTTGGTGTTGGATTAATTATTATATCTCAGTCTCCTTCATCTCTTATAGAGAATGTTATGGTGAACACTAATACTAAAATAATTCATTCTCTAAAGGCTGGTGCTGATATAGAACTAGTCAATAAATCGATCTATTTACCACCAGAATACTTAAGAGTAATACCTTATTTAGAGCCAGGAGAAGCTATTCTGTATACACGTGGTTTTAAAAAACCATTGATTGTACGGATTGATAAAGAGTGATTTCTCGTTTAAAAAGAAATATCTACTCTTTACTCTTCTTCCTCTTCTCCCGGTTTCTTACCTGTCTCTTCTGGTTTCTCGATCTTGCTGGCAGCTATTACGTCGTCTATTCTTAAGATTATTGTTGCTGCTTCTGTTCCAGCTTTAATAGCGTTTGCCTTAACGCTTACAGGCTCGATTACGCCTAGCTCCATCATGTTAGCTAGGTCTCCTGCGAATACGTTTATACCGATCCATTTACCATCGTCTTTTTCGTGTGCTGCTCTAAGCTTCATTATTATCTCTATTGGGTCTAGTCCAGCGTTTTCTGCGAGTGACATTACTAATCCTTCTAATGATTTAGCGAATGCTTCTATTGCTAGTTGTTCTTTACCACCTACTGTTTTAGCGAATTTTCTCAGGTGCTTAGCTAGTTCTACTTCAACAGCTCCTCCACCAGCTACGATCTTTCCATCACGTATGGCGTCTGCGACAGCTGCTAGGCTGTCTCTTAGACTCCTCTCTGCTTCATCTACTAATCTTTCGAGTCCGCCACGTATCACTATGCTTACGGCTTTGGGGTTCTTGCAGCCTTCTACGAACACCATTTTGTCTTCTCCAACTTTCCTTTCTTCTACTAGTTCTGCGTATCCTAGATCCTCAGGTTTCAAGTCATCAATGTTGCTAACTATTCTTGCACCAGTTGCTTTTTCTAGTTTTTCCATGTCGCTTCTCTTTACTCTTCTTACTGCTAGTATGCCCTTCTTTGCTAAGAAGTGCTGTGCAACCTCATCAATACCCTTCTGACAAATAACAACATTAGCACCAGTCTCAGCAATCTTATCAACCATCTTCTTTAGTAGTTCCTCCTCTTGTTCTAGGAATGCTCTTAGCTGGCTTGGATCGGTTATTCTGATTTCAGCATCAATTTCTGGTTTTTCGATCTCTAAAGGTGCATCGATGAGAGCAATCTTTGCGTTTTCAACTCTTCTAGGCATTCCTGGATGTACCACTTCTTTATCAAGCACTATTCCATAGACAAGTAATGAGTCTAATAGACTTCCTCCATACTTCTTGATTATCTGTATGTTGTCCAAGTCTATGTAATACTTGTCCCCTCTTTTCTCAGCAATTTGTTTAACTGCTTTAACGGCTATTTCTGCGAAGTATTCTCGTGCGTCGTGAACTGCTTTGCTTGTTAGTGCTGTTTTAGCTACTTTCTTTAGCGTTTCATTATCGTTGATGTTGATGGGCTCAGCTATTTCGTATAGTACTCTTAATGCTTCATCTAATGCTTTCCTGAAACCACTCACTATTATTGTTGGGTGAATGTTCTTGTCGAGTAATTCTTCGGCATGTCTGAGTAGTTCACCAGCAAATATCACTGCTGTTTTTGTGCCATCACCTACTTCGTAGTCCTGGCTCTTAGCTATTTGTACTAGCATCTTGGCGGCTGGGTGCTGTATCTCTGCTTTGTCAAGTATGGTTGCTCCATCATTTGTTATTGTGACGTCACCTAGTGCGTCCACGAGCATTTTGTCCATTCCTTTTGGTCCATAAGTTGTCTTGATCATTTCGGATACTGCTCTAGCAGCCATGATATTTGTTCTTAGAGCATCTCTGCCAGCAGTTCTTTGAGTTCCTTCTTTCAATATAAGTACGGGTATACCCATAGGTTCGATAGCCATAATCCTCACCCTTTTACAATGAGAATTCTATGATTATATGCTTAGTTGATATTCATTGTTTAATCATCAAACCACTTCTATATAAATCTAACTGGGATCTATTAATAGATAAATTAAAAACCCCGGTTAATCTAATATGTTAGGATTGACGTAATAGAGTCGTGTAGAATACAGAGTTTTGCCATGGTGATCTGAATGGGTAAGGTTAGAACAAAAATGATTAAGCGAACAGCTAGGGAATTACTTGAAAAATATCCAGATCTGTTCACGAGGGACTTTGAGCATAATAAGAAAGTTGTATCAAAACTCATAAACACAAGGTCAAAAAGAGTTAGAAACCAGATAGCGGGGTATATAACACACCTCGTTGGAATAAGGATGAAACGTGGAATACAGTAGAATTATTTATACGGTAAAATACTTTGAGTACAGAGAACAAGTTTTTCCAACTAGTTAAGAACAAGGATATTTACGTGATAAACTATTTTGGAGATAGAATAAAATTTACTGTCCTTATATGCTCGAGAAAAACAAGCTCACTAGACAAAGAAATAGAGTTACTTAACATTAGTCCAAAAGACCCTATAGCTATTATCCCGAAAACTCTGATATCAAATGATCTCCAGTTCATTCAAGGAATAATACACTATTATGTGTATAGAAAAGACGTGCGTGTATTTAATGAGGGGTTATTTTTATCAATGCTAATAATTGGTGAGAAACAATTCAAAGATATTGTTGAAAAACTGAATAAAGAATTCGTTAAAAATAACGATTATTATTTAGTCATATATTTAAGTAACGAAGAACTGAGGAAAAAATTACTATGCCATAGTTTTAAGAATTGTGCTCCCTATAACATAGTTATTAAGTTCGAGAACTTAGGAAATGTCATAAAAAATATTCGAACCATTATCGAGTTACTCTAGCTTGATGTATTGCTGAAATAAATATTTTGAATTAAAGATAATGCTACCATTCTTCCTCTTCTTCCCACCACTCCTCTTCTTCTTCCCATTCTTCCTCTTCTTCTTCCCACCATTCTTCCTCGATGAACAACAACGTGTTTCCCTCCGATTAGTTCTTTGTTCACTAATTATCTCGGTGCGTTTCGGGTATATAAGTGATTGGCGTGATCGATTAAAAAATTAAGATTAAATTTATAATTCCCGATTCAGAAACTATTTTGTCTAGCTAGAAAGAACGCATTGATATGATAAAATGGTGACTTAAATGGTTAGATTCTGCCCCAGATGCGGTGGGCCAATGCTACCTGTTAAGAAAGGTAGTGAAGTGTATCTTAAATGTACGAGGTGTGGATTTGAGATAAAATCTGATAAGAAAACAGCGGAGGCATACCGCTTAAAGTATCATGTAGGAAACGAGAAACGTGTGAGAACATCTAAAGCAACTGAAGCTAAGAGGTTAGCTCTCAGCCCTGAGGAGAGAGAAATGCTTCAGGAATACTATGAGGTCTTTCTAGAAACTTTCCAGGAAGAAGAAGGTGGAGGAGAAGAGTAACTAGTATAGGAGAGTGCTGGGAAATATTTATTATTATTAATCAGTACCTCACCCGTTATTCTTCATCGAAGAATACTCACTTCTCTGTGCCGTCACCAATCATCATCTAGGTGAACAATATTATTTATGAAGGTTAATATACTCCATTTATGTATCTTATGTTCCGTTTTATGTACTTGAGGGGGAACTAAGTTAATAAGAATAAGTATGTGAATTAAGCGTTATGGTGTATAGTGGTATGGTGAGAGTAGCTGTTGTTGATAGGGAATACTGTAAACCGAGTAAATGTAATCTTGAATGTGTAAGGTTTTGTCCAATAAATAGGACTAGGCGCAAGAAAGCAATAGAGCTTTCTCCAGATGGTAAACATGTAGTCATATATGAAGATATATGTATAGGTTGTGGGATCTGTGTTAAGAAGTGTCCTTACAACGCTATATCAATAGTTAATATACCGGATGAGCTTGAGAAAAACGTTGTACATCGATATGGAGAAAACATGTTTAAGCTTTACAATTTGCCGATGCCGAGACTGGGCAGCATCATGGGTATTATTGGTAGAAATGGAAGCGGTAAAACAACTAGTATAAAAATACTATCTGGGTTGATGAAACCTAATCTAGGCAGATATAACGACCCTCCTGATTGGGATGTGATAATAAAATCATTTAGAGGGACGGAGCTTCAAACATATTTCAAAAAACTAGCTGAAGGAAAGATCAGGTCTGCTGTAAAAATACAGTATGTTGAGCTTGTCAAGAGAAAACTCAGAGGCAGAATCAAGGATTTATTAGAGAAAGCAGATGAAAGGGGACTGCTTAGAGAAGTAGTTGAGAAACTAGCTATTAAGAAAATACTTGACCGTAGAGTTCAAGAACTTAGTGGTGGAGAGCTTCAGAAGTTCTTGATTGCTGCAGTGATCTTAAAAGATGCTGATGCATATTTCTTTGATGAGCCTTGTAGTTACCTAGACGTACGTGAAAGACTTAGAATAGCTGAAGCTATTAGAGAGTTCATAGATGTTAGTAAGAAATACGTGTTCGTAGTAGAACATGACTTAATGATCCTTGACTATATTAGCGATAATGTTTCAATCATATACGGTGAACCAGGAGTATATGGTATAGTATCTAAGCCATACGGGGTTAGGACAGGGATAAACAATTATCTTGAAGGATACCTTCCTGCCGAGAATATGAGGATTAGGAAAGAACCGATTGTTTTCAGAATACAAGTAGAAGATCGGGAGTTGTTGAAAAAAGAATTCCCTATTCTGAAATGGAGCAAACTAATAAAAACTTATAGAACTAGTGGTTTCAAACTAATAGTGGATGAGGGAGAGGCTTATCCAGGAGAAGTTTTAGGTATCATAGGACCCAATGGTATTGGTAAAACGACTTTTATAAAAATACTTGCAGGCGTGTTAAAACCTGATGAAGGCGAAGTACTAGTAGGTGTAGAAAAAATAAGTGTGAAGCCGCAAGAGCTTTCTCCAAAGATCTTTCCCGAGGAAACAGTTGCTTCCAATC
>JAMOPC010000284.1 GCA_027064845.1 Desulfurococcales archaeon
ATAGTTACCAGGAGTGGCATTTATACTTATATCTATGGGCGAAAATCTTAATTCTCCAATATTGTTGCCTTGAAAGCTCAGCCTGTTTATAGTTATTTTCCTAGGATAGAACACGTCTTGATCAAATATTAACACCGCATACCCGCTTGTGATATCTACGTCTGTATTTACCAACATTTCAATAACTAGAGTCTGATCAGTGGAACCAGGATATGCATGCTGGGATGACCAGTAATTATTAAGCAATATTATTGGCGGTTTCTCCTTTCTCAGCTTTATGAGAAATACATTACTGGTTGTTACCCAGTATGTTTTACCATTATCCTCTACTAGAATATTCATCACAACACATATTTTGACAAAACCCGTATTGTTCATAATATTAATGTAATCAGATGTTATTGTGAACACATCTCCATAATTAATCGGGCCATTAACTACTGTAACTGATCTTGTAGAGCCATTTCCAAACACAGCATTATGCAATGTAATATTAGCAACAACTATTCTGAAATCAGATCCTTCCAAGTTCTGTATTCTTAAGTAGAACCTAGTATTCCGTGTACCTGGTAATGGATAACTAGATGTTAACCCATAATCGAGTATTGTGTAATTAAGTGGCGGAGGATCCTCTATTTTAAATGTGAATCTTATAATAGATGAATAATCATATCTTACTCCATCGCTTGTCTCCATTTGTGCATAGATATTTAGTTCTCCATGATATGTTCCGGGTTTTGCATTTGGTGAGATCATTAAGTTGTTAAATGTGATCGTTGTTATCTGGTCGGGGTCCAAGTTATTCAGTGTTGTACGAGGATTATTAGGTTCTATAATATTTGGCAACTTGGCTTTTATATCAGCGTATTGTATTTTTGAGTCTCCATCATTCTTTACCTCAATCTCTAGATTTGCATTGGTCTGGCCTGGATACGCTGAAGGTGTGAAGTAAATATCTCTTATTTCTAGTACTAGTTCAGGATATGGATGTACTTGGATGGTTAAATTATGCAACTCATTCATTAAAACTCCATTATAAACAAATGATATATTTAATCTAAATGTATAGTAACCTGGAGAAACCGATTTATCCACATTGATTCTAAAAGAAAATCTAACAATCTCGCCACGGGATACTTCTTCAGCGATTTCATTTGATCCCAATTTATACGCAGGTGAACACTTAGTAGATGGAAAACTAAAACCGGGGGGAACGCTCAAACATGCAAACACATTTGTCGAATTCAGAGTTCCATTATATTGTGCCTCTACAGTTAAAAGAGTGTTTTCACTGCCGGGATAAACGTCTCCACCACTACTTGATTTATAATTGTAGCTTTTGACATAGAAATAATCTCCAGAAGACAAAACATTTAAAGGCAATACAAGTAATGATGAAACAATAATTAGTAACATCGAATACAGTGTTATTTTCTTAAGCAATGGTTTCATCAATTATTCACCTCAAGTATATACATATGTATGCTTCACTGTATAATTCTAATTATATTATTAATCATTGAAGAATATTGATTTCTGTAAGGTTTAAAAATATGTATTATTCTCTAGTCTTTGTGGGAGAAACTGTTACAAGTATACATTTGTCTTTATCGGGTTCTTGTGTTCCTATTATTCTCCCATCTCTTAACAAGTAGATTTTTTGAGCGCAATTACCTACCTCCGGATCGTGTGTCACCATAATAATTGTCTGACCCTTTTTGTTCAGTTTTAAGAAAGTGTCTATTACTGAACGGGCAGAATGCCTATCAAGATTCCCAGTAGGTTCATCAGCTAATATAATAGCTGGTTCGCCAACAATAGCTCTAGCAATAGCTACACGTTGTTGCTGTCCACCACTTAGTTGATTAGGTCTCTTAGGAAGCCATGATAAGTCGCCGCCTGCTAGTAGGAGTGCTTGTTTAGCTTTCTCGATCCTTATTTTTCTAGGTATTCTCCTCACTATGAGTGGTAATTCTATATTTTCTAGGACGGTTAATCTATTAATTA
>JAMOPC010000285.1 GCA_027064845.1 Desulfurococcales archaeon
TGGGGTACATCCACAACATCCAGTCGGGAACCCATAGATTAACATATAGGCTTATGAGTGGAGATATTGTCCAAGCAAACATGTCGTGCCGAGCTATCCTATTATCTCCTTTATAGGGAGTAATGTATCCATGTACTGGGTCGGTGTACTCCTCTATTAGTGTTTTAGCCATATCCTCGGCTAACTCCCAGTACTTCTCATCGCCAGTGATTATGTATGCTACAATGTTTGCCTCAATGAATTTGGCAGCATTGGATACTTCTTCTCGTAGAGACTCTTCAAAGGGTTTATAAGTACCAATATAGTGGCTTGCCTCCCTTATGAAGTATTCATCACCTGTAATCTTATATAGCCATAGATGTGTCCATATTCCAAACCATGCACTCCAATACCCAAGTCCTTTCCAGTAATTATTATGATTCAAAAACTTTGCATCAAGTTTTAGTATGTTTAATAACTCCTTGTCTCCAGTTAAGATCACAAGCGGGATCATGCTTTCAAGAGTCTCTTCAAGACTTGCATAATTAAAGGAGTTCTTCCTTGGAGGACAGAATACTATTGAGGCTCTTTTTCCCGGATCCCATTTATAGAAAGACCACCTTGGATCGGGTGGATAGAATGATTTATCTGTTCTCCAATAATACATTTCACGCAATACGTTAATTACATGGTTTAATACCAGGTTTCTATCTTGGGGGTAATAGTGTAGATATGCTAGAGAAAGAGGGCCTATTGAGTCACCCCAGAAACTATGCTCTACAATAATCGATCGATCTCCCATATTGGGTGTAGCGATGATTCCTATACTATGTATTTTTAGATTTACTTGTTGAAGGCTCAGAGGAGTAATTATTAGTTTGAATGAGTAGTTCCCTCCTTCATTACTTTTAATGAATGTCGAACCCATAGAGATATTTATTACTCCATGTGCATCTGGTAGAACCGGGTATTTTAACACTATCTTCTTATGACTATTATATATGATCATTGTTAGGTTTATCTTGCCAGAGATCTTTCTTAGCCTTATAATGAATGAATAGGCTGTGTTATTCTTTAACGGGAAACTATTAGTGTATCTAAGTGTTACTGTTCTTGTCTTTAATGGTGAAAAGAATACTTGTATTTTATCTTCATATTTTTTGACATATTTGTCTCCACTAAGATCCTTGGGTGATATTATGTATGCATATGGTGGGGCATAAAATCTTGGATAGTGCTGGATCCATTTGTGAACAAATTCTATGAATGCATTTTTGTATTTTTCTTGTTCCTCGGGGGGACCGTGATAAACTGTTTCCCATGGAGTGAACCAGTACCATTTATAAATTGGGTCATACCATGCTGTATAGTTCCAGGAATTAATGATTGATTTTTTGAACCATTCTTCGTTCCACCATGAAAGCTGTGTTTGGGCATACCATGATATTAGTTTCCATCTGATAATGTATTTTCCCTGATACTTGTCATATACTATGGGATCTGTTGTCCCCCAACATCCTCCGAGAGGCATATTGTCTATACTCCAATAATGTATAGCTTCGACACTATACTTTACTAGGTCTAGATATGTTTTGTTTCCGGTTATCCAGTAGAGCCAAGCATAAATATATGGTATTTCGCAAGCATATTCTGAGACTTCTAGACTATATGGATTAAAATACTCTGTTTCATAGGGATAAAAGCTCCTTAAAGGAATAAGTCCGTGCCCTCCGAATTTCTCGTAGAGCTTCTGGAGTTTATAGTAATAGTTTATTGTCTTTAAGATTGGCTTGATATATGTATTGTTTATTGAGGAATACTTCTTTGACAGGATATTCTTGAGTATTCCTAGTGATTCTAGTAGTTCTCTTTCTATTTTCGGCGTAGTATATGTATTATTCGTGATTTGTTGAGGCGTGGTTGTTTTCTCCATTATAGTAGTTGATGTTGTCGTAGTGGTCGAAGAGAGAGGTTTTTGTGTAGGAAGCATTTGAATGAGCATTATTGATATTAATACAAGCGAAATT
>JAMOPC010000286.1 GCA_027064845.1 Desulfurococcales archaeon
GAGGAAATAATGTTGTTAGTAACTGCTTTAGCATCCCTATTCTCGGTTATAGCTGTTTATTATGCTATTATGGAGAAAAACCTTGTCAGGGCAGTAGTGTTCTCAGCTATTCAGAGTACTTTGTATGCATTTATATATTATATGCTTATGGCTCCAGATATTGTGTTAGTATATATACCCGTGGCTGTCGGCTTATATCCTGCCGTGATATTGATTCTTATAAGTAAGACCGAGAAGGTGGAGAAACAATGAGACATGTTCTCGGCTTAATAATTATATTGTTGTTCATAATAGGGTTTAGTCTAGTGCTTACTGTAGCTGGTAATTACATATTACCGTCACATAAGATCAGGAGTTTGGCAAAGTATTATCTATACCGAGCATATAATCCATGGCATAGAAACTTCACAGTCATGTCACCCGAAGCAGTAACTAGTATTGTATGGGATTTCCGTGGTTTGGATACAGTTTTTGAAACAACAGTATTCTATCTTGCAATCATCGGATCAATAGCTCTTGGTAGAGGTATAGTAAAATATACAAAACCTGAGGGAGAATTAGGCTTATCACTAATAGTTAAAACAGTTACTAGAATATCCGCTGTAATGATTATTGCTGTAGCTGCTTCAATAGCTTTACACGGACACCTTACACCAGGTGGTGGTTTCCAAGGAGGAGCCACAGCAGCTGTTGCACCGTTACTTATACTTGTAATATTTTCACATTATTACCTATTAGAGAAGGGAGTTACAAAAGACCTTATGATGTTATTGAGAAGCCTTGGATTAACAGGTATTGGTATAATAGCAATAATTGTTTACCTGGTAGCATTACCGCAGGGGATGCATGCTTATGTTCTTCAAAATCAACCTAAACCTGATAGTAGTATTGGTTTACCAGCATATATTGATGGACAATTAATAAGTGGTTCTCTATGGTTCTTCAACATATTTGAGTTCCTCGCTGTAATGGCTGGATTCACAATAGTTTTCCTCCTCATAACAATACCTGAGAGAGCATTTAAGAAAAAGGGAGAAAAGGAGGGCGGAAAGCAATGATCTCGTTATCAACATATCTATTAACAATAATAACAACATCGATGATAGTAAATCTTGCATTGGCGCTTTACGGTATATTCTTCAAACCACATTTAACCAAGAAAATAATTGCATTAACAATTCTCGGAGACACTGCTAATACTTTTGCATTAATAGTTGGATATCGTAGATGGATATACCCAAATACTCCGAGCAGGCCACCAGTACTTATAAATTATACAAATGTAGATCAGGAGGGATTGAACAGATTCGTTAATACAGCCGTTGATCCATTGCCCCAAGCACTCGTGCTAACAGCTATTGTTATTTCACTAGCTGTGACATTGTTCCTAGTATTTTTGGCTCTACAGATCTATAGAGTATATGGAACACTTGATGTAAGAGAAATTAAGAGGCTCAAAGGGTGATCAACTATGAAGGCCTTAAAGATATTAGTTGTCGGCGTACTAGTATTTATAACGTATATCGTATTCAGTGGGAGCTTTACACCATACGATATTGTATCAGGAATAATAGTTGCACTAATAACGGCTGGGATTATGGCAGGATTTACAGTGGAGAATCCATTAAAACCACTTGACCCAAGACGCTGGGCTTGGCTGATAATATATGCTCTGTACTACTTCTTCGTAGCGGAGGTTAAGAGTCATCTAGACGTAATGTATAGAATACTTCATCCCAAAATGCCTGTTAAGCCAGGAATAGTCAAGGTACCATATGAGCTTGAAACAGACTATGCTATAACAAGTGTTGCAAATTCAATCACTAATACGCCAGGAACTGTTGTAGTAGACATAGATCCTGATAAGAAAACGTATTTTGTTCATTGGATCTATGTTAGAACAACAGATCCACAAAAAGCCCGGGAAATGATTTCCTCAAGATTCGAGCATTATTCGAAAAAAGTATTTGATTAATAGGGGTGATCGTGAATGGACTTAGTAGG
>JAMOPC010000287.1 GCA_027064845.1 Desulfurococcales archaeon
ACTCTGTATTTCTTGTTCTCAATAATTATTCTTGAAAGCTGCTCTACGGCTTTCTCAATATAGGAGAGGTTCTGAGACCCATCCGGGTTAGGGGGAGTACCTACAGCTATGAATATTATATCAGAGTCCTTTAGCGCATCATAGTTTGTGGAAACTTCTAGGGTATTACCAATAACTTTCCCTAGAAGCTCTTCTAGTCCTTCTTCATAGAATGGAGACTTTCCATTCTTGATAGTATTGATTTTTTCTTCGTCAATATCTACTCCGACTACTCTATATTCTTTAGAAGCTAGAGCAGCTGCTAGAGTTAAACCTACGAAACCGAGACCAATAACTCCTATTTTCAATCCTTACCCCCTATATTTCCCACAATATATCTTAATGCTTCTAAATAATTATCCGGAGTACCTAGGTCGAGTCTTTTACCAGTGACTTTTAGAGCATGTATGGTTTCTCCTCTTTTCAACAAGTATCTTATAGCATCGGTTAATTGATGTTCTCCACTAACTGGTTTTGTACGGGTTAATGCATCATAAATATCCTTATCGAAGATGTAAACTGCTACTACAACATTATTGCTTGGAGGCTTAGATGGTTTCTCAACAATATCGTATACTTCTAGATAACCTTGTCTATCATCACCTATGATTACACCGTATCTCTCAGGATATGGTGAGGTGTCGTAGAGGAATAATGCTTTAGGAGAATATTTCTCGTAATGCTTTATGAGCCTGGTTATCTCCTGTGCATGATCGGGGTAGATTATATCGTCTCCAGCATGGACGATGAAGACATTATCAATCATGAAAGGCTCTGTACGTAGAACAGCGTCTCCAAACCCTTTGGGTTCTGGCTGATTAACCATTAATACGTCACACATATCCAGCTTCTCGTAGAAATCATTAAGGATCTCTGCGAGTCTATGCTTACCCTTCTTTTCGAGATATTCTACAAAGCCTTTATCAGGAGTAAAATAGTCCTCTATAACCCTTTTACCCCTACCAACGACGAAGTAGAATTTCCTAACACCAGCCTCAAATAATGCATCAAAAATATAGTGTAGAACAGGAACTACTAAGACATCTCTCCCCCTACGAATCACTAGAGGCAACATCTCCTTAGGTACTTCTTTAGAGAATGGCAACATACGTGTACCAAGCCCTGCTGCTGGAATAATAGCTGTTTTAATACTCAATATTCCTACACCAAGGAATCAAAGTATATTGATGAGCGGTATTAAATATATGTTCTTAGGAATAATAAAATAGCTCATAGAGTGATTCAGTGTTACTCAGTGATTATGGCCATGAATATTTATTTACTGGCTGGCGGTGGTGGTCATACTGGTTATGCAGTTGCTCTAGCTGAAGCCCTCATAGATCTCGACCCAAGTATTCATGATTCCATAGTATTCTTGGTACCACGTAATGATTTATGGAGTTTGTGGAGGATTAAGCGTAGACTAGGTAAGGGTTTTCCTGCATATATGGTTTTGAAGCCTAGGAATCCTAATGAAGGCATATACAGATTCTTGCTCAGAACACCTAGATCCCTTGCAGAATCATACTCCGTGATCAAGAACCGTGGATTAGTTATTGGTACTGGGTCTAATTTCTCACTATACCCTATACTTGTCGCACGAATCAAGCATTTAAGAAGTGTTTTCAGTGTTGAAGCAATCGACAGAATATATACTTCTTCCAAGGCAAACACCCTGCTATACAAGTACTTGAATACAAGAATCCTCCTCCACTGGAGGGAACAACTCAAAAACTATCCTAAAGGCATATTGACCGGGCCAATAGTTGAAAAACCACTATACGAACCCAGAGATAACGGATACATACTCGTAACAACTGGTAGTATGGGACATATTAAACTATTGAGAAAACTCATGAAGACTAGTCTCAAAAACATAGTTGTTCAAACAGGAAGAATAGATCCGAGAATAGTGAAGGCTAAGAAGCCAGAATGGATTGTTTTCTCCTATGACCCAGACATCGA
>JAMOPC010000288.1 GCA_027064845.1 Desulfurococcales archaeon
TTACCAAGCTCAATTAATGTAAACACCTTTTGTGGAGTAACACGCTCATAATTAATCATTGAATAAGCAAAGATCTGAGGAAATACGACGGAGAAAACTAGAATAAAAATAAGCTGAGCTAAAAGCGACTTATTCTTTACTATATGTACCAACTCTTTAGCTATGATTATTCCTGCTCCTCCCATCTTAAACGCCTCCATAACTCATTGTATATATCATTTAATGTCATCTTTTCTTCACTTAAAGATAAAATATTAGCACCAGCTTTAGAAAACTCGTTTAAAACTTTCATAATGGTTTCTTCACTGCATTCTATAGTATATTCCATATCCATAATATTAATATTTATTAATTTAAAGTCTAGAGAAGACTGTAAGTTATTAAGAAACTCAAGGTTAATGGGGCGGGCAAGTCTAATCTTAAATCTAGGTTTAATACCTATAATATTTCTTAGCTCTTCTAGAGTACCGGTGAAGACCACACGCCCTCTGTATAATATGGTTATATCATCACATATTTGTTCAATCTCCCATAAGTTATGCGATGATATTAGTATAGTTTTTCCTGCAAGTTCCTCCTTGGCCAGCTTCAAGATCAAATCTCTGATCTCCTTGGTTGCTTCAGGAGAAAGACCACTCATAGGTTCATCGAGAATTAGAATTTCTGGGTTGTGAAGCAATGCCCGAGCTAATGCTAGTCTCCTTTTCATTCCTCTTGAGTACGTTATAATCCTTCTATGAGCATAATTTTCCATTCCTAGCATTTCTATGAGTTCCTTAATTCTCTTATATGCTTCTTGTCTAGTAAGACCATATGTTTTAGAAAAGAACTCTAAATATTCATAAGCATTTAAATAATCATAGTATCCCTCCTCTTCGGCTACATAGCCGCTTTTTCTCCATATTATTTCAGGTCTCTTGGTAACATCATATCCATCAACTATTACACTTCCATGATCTGGCTTTAGAAGACCGAGAATTATTCTTAGTGTTGTTGTTTTACCAGCACCATTATGTCCTATTAAACCGTGAACCCTTTTTTCTCTAGCTATAAAGGATACCCCTCTGAGTGCGTTAACCGTTCCAAAACTCTTTTTTAGATCTCTGACCTCTATCAAAATTAGTCACCAAATATCAATGATAATTTATGGATAGGAGATACAAGCAACGGCTATACCATATTCATCTCAGCTCTTACACTAGGGAATTTCCTTAACCTTCTTTACTGCTTTTTACAATGTATATCTTTCTATTTCCTCCTAGATATGTTTATCTGTTGCTTCAGCCTCTTATTACATTTTAACGACAGTTGGTTAGTCAAGTTTGTCACTCGTACTTTTTGTTCCTTTCAGCTCAAGTTTTCTCTTCAAACATTTGAACTAGATGTTCTAATAGTCTTCACAGAAGTACTATAAGCCTCAATTCTTAACGCTAGGGGTATTAATTGCTTTCTACGTAGGCGATAGTGCGAGCATTCTTATTCACGCGTATTAACTCGGCTGATTTCATCATACTCAATAGTAAGTACAGCTCCGAAGGCTGGTACCTTATTTAGACTTAGGTGATATCTTGAATTCGCCGATTATAGTATATTATTCAATATATCTTTTTAATATTAGTACTGAAGAATCTTGTTCAATATGATACTATTATAATAGAAAGGTTTGGAAAGAATATATGAGCTTAGTTTTAAGCTTTAGAGTTTATAGGAAAGCTTTCATAGCATTAAAGCAATATATTATTTATCTGAATTCATAAGTATATCCGTTTATGGGGTGAACTTGTTTTGGAGAGGTTCTATGTTTCTATTGCGGCTGTTAGCGAAGAACCTGTTCCGCTACTTAAGGAGAACTCTAAGTGTTTTATAGATAAGCTTATACCATATAGGGATAGGATAGTTTTTGTTTTGGGAGGCTATTGGGGATTAATGAAGTATATTGCTGATTATGCATTAGATAAGGGCTTTACAGTAGTTTTTGTTCTTCCTTCTAACCCGCCAACT
>JAMOPC010000289.1 GCA_027064845.1 Desulfurococcales archaeon
ATACCGAGTAGTGCTGTCTCGTAAACAGCTATATCATCATAATATCCCTCAATGATCATTAACGGTTCTCCTGCTTTGAACAAAGTTCCTTCTGGTAAGCTGTAAACAGTTACTGGTTTCCCTTTAAGCACATGTAGTACTTCTTCGAGACCAGCATATACAGCCCATTCATAGCCTCTGGGAAGACTGGTTGTATGGAATTCCATGCGTACTTTTTTCCTGATCTTTTTCTCTTTAAGGATCTTTTTTGTTCTTACAAAATATATATCCGTAACCAATCCATCAACTATCTCATCTGGTGAAGCAATATATATTCTAGTCATTAAATCACTCACCAAGAACAGTTACTAATACATGCCTACGAGCTCTAGGACCATCCATTTCGACCAGGAATATGTTCTGCCAAGTACCTCTCACGAGCCTACCATTAATTATTGGGAATACCTTGTCAGCACCTATAAGAGCTGAACCTATGTGTGCATGTGCATTATCGTCTATTAGGTTATGTTTCCACTTAGAACTACCTGGTTCTGTCAATTCCTTGATCTTAGTAATAATGTCTTCTATTAATCCTGATTCATGCTCATTAGCTATTATTGCCGCAGTTGCATGTGGTGCAAAAACAAGTACTATTCCATTCCTAACACCGCTTTCCTCAACTATTTTCTCAACCTCGTAAGTAATATCGATCAACTGGAATTTTTTCGAAGTTGATAGAACAATTTCACGGGTATAAACCTTCAAGTCTTGTTACCTCGTAGGAGTTATTCTCTGGGATATATTATACTGTTGATACTCCATAATTATACTATTCCTTATCAAAAACAATTAATTGAGAATTATTTCGGCTTATATACAAGTGTTATTTCTCCAGTGCTATGATCAATATAGGCTTCTACAAGATCAAGCTTGATAATGTCGTCGAGCCATATATTGATTAGTGGTGTTTTGTTTAATCCAATAAGGACTGGAGATATTGTAACTATCAGCTTGTCAACTAGTCCTTGTCTAAGTAATGATCCTATTAAATAACCGCCTCCTTCCACAAGAATTCTCTTAATACCATAGCGTTCAAACAATACTTGTACAGCATATTCTAGATCTAGTAAATGGTTTATTCTATTAGTAAAAATTATGGAAACACCCCTATTGATAAACCCTAACAGTTTAGGATCACCTATTTTCTCCCTACTAGTAATAATTATTGTTGGAGCAATAGAGGTGTCGAAAACTCTCTTATTAGGACTGCATCTTAAGTCTCTATCAACAACTATTCTATATGGTTGCTTCTCAAATTTCTCGCTATAATATCTAATAGTCAATAATGGATCATCTATGATCACAGTATTAGCACCAACCATGATAGCGTCAGCATTATGTCTAAAGAAATGTAAGCGTACAAGATCATTATCACTACTAAGCCTAGTCCTCATACCACGAACAGATAATCCTCCATCGAGTGATATTGTTGAAAAAATAATAATTTCTGGCCGCCTCATTGCTTCATAACCAGTTATTTTTAACGTATATTAAGCCAATTATACATACCTATCAATGCACACTATCGGATACAAAGAGGTGTGTTACTATGAGCAGATGGGATGAATGGAGAAGAAGGAGAAGATCAATATTTGACGTATTCGATGATATATTTAGAGAAATGGAAGAAGAAATGTTTAGATTAATGAGAGAGTTCGAATATATGGCTCCAAGGATTTCAGAAGAAGAACTAAGAGAAGGAAAAATCTTAGGCCCATACGTGTATGGTTTCAGGATAACCATTGGCCCTGACGGCAAACCTATAATTGAGGAATTTGGCAACGTTAAGAGAGTAAGAGGAAAACCAATGATCTCTGAGGAAAGAGAACCTCTTGTAGATGTATTTGAAAAAGACGACGAAATAACAGTAATAGCTGAAATTCCTGGAGTTGAGAAAGACAAGATCAAGATACAGATTAGTGATGATAAGAGAAAATTAATTATCAGAGCATCCGACACT
>JAMOPC010000290.1 GCA_027064845.1 Desulfurococcales archaeon
TTAAAGTAACATTCTTTGTACCTGGATGGGTAGCTGTCAATTATCCTCATTTAATAAAACTAATTATTGATGAAGGACATGAAGTAGCTGCCCATGGCTACATACATGAGAGACTTGATGAATTCAAAGATAGATTTTACGAGGAACAACTTTTCAATAGAATGATAAATTCTATAGCAGTTTTCGCAGGTTATAAGCCTCTTGGTTTCAGAGCCCCTTATTGGAGATTTAGTAATAATACATTGAGTATATTGATGAAGAAAGGTTTCCTATATGATAGTAGCTTAATGGATGACGAATACCCATACGTGATCACTATGAATGAGTACTCCATTGTAGAGTTACCAGTCGATTGGAGACTAGACGATTGGCCATATCTAGAATACTATAGGACTCTTACACCGAGAGAACTATTAGAAATGTGGCTCGAAGAAATAAAATACGCTGAAGAAAACCACGGATATGTCTCGTTAACAATGCATCCACAATGTATAGGGAGAGGAGCTAGAATAAGAGTTTTAGAAGAAATACTGAGTTATGCTGTAAAAACAAATGCTTGGATACCTACTGGTAAAGAATTAGCAGAGTATGTTGTTAAAACTATTAGCCACGAGAGTAATAGTTGATAAGTGATAAAAAACCTGTGTGATCAGAAATGATTAATGTTGAAGAAATCAGGAAAGACTTCCCAATACTACAGAGAAGAATTAGGGGTCGTAGACTTGTATACTTTGATAACGCTGCGACTACTCAAAAACCTATACAGGTAATAAATGCTATTGTTGAATACTATTCTAAACACAATGCTAATGTTCATAGAGGACTACATACTCTCAGCCAAGAAGCTAGCGAAATGTATGAAGAAGCACACGAGGTCATAGCAAAGTTTATCAATGCTTATTCATGGGATGAAGTTATTTTCTGTTTTAACACAACAGATGCTATGAACATTGTTGCTTATGCGTGGGGATTTAAGAATCTTAGAGAAGGAGATGAGATTGTTCTAACCGTAATGGATCATCATAGTACGATGCTTCCATGGAGAAATGTTGCAAAGTTCAAGAAAGCAGTAATTAAATACGTTGACATAACCGATGACGGTTATCTAAACTATGAAGACTTAGCACAGAAAATCACTGAAAAAACAAGAGTAGTCGTGTTCCCCATAATGAGCAATGTTGTAGGTACAATAAACGATGTAAAGAAAATAGTTAAGCTAGCCCACGAGGTTGACGCAATAGTTGTAGCCGATGGTGCACAGAGCGTTCCACACATGCCTACAGATGTAAGGGAAATGGGTATAGATTTCCTAGGATTCAGCGGTCACAAAATGCTGGGACCAACAGGTACAGGTGTTCTATGGGGTAGAAGAGATAGACTCGAAGAAATGATGCCTTTCAAAGTAGGAGGAGACACTATAAAAGACGTTACACTCGAAGACGTTATATGGCATGACCTCCCCTGGAGATTTGAAGCAGGAACACCAAACATTGCCGGAGGTATAGGCCTTGCCGAAGCCGCAAAATATTTGATGCGCATAGGAATGGAAAATGTTAGACAACATGAGAAAGAACTAGTCGAGTATACATTCAAGAGATTCGAAGAACTCGGAGAAGACATAACCATATATGGTCCAAGAAACCCCGAGGATCGGGGAGGAGTTATATCATTTAATATAAAGGAATTACATCACCATACTGTTGGTAGAGCACTAGATCTGTTCGGAATAGCTGTTAGGACTGGAATGCACTGCGCACATCCGCTCCACTATAGGCTAGGGATAAAAGGTACTGTTCGTGCAAGCTACTATATATACAATACTAAGGAGGAAATAGACTACTTCGTAGAAGCTCTGAAGCAGATAATAATGTTGAGAGAGGCTCTTAAACACCAACCTGTAGAAGAAGTATGTACAGGAACGTAATTAGTATGAGAAAATCATTTTAATTAAGAAAAATATTTTTATAAAAAATATTGTTT
>JAMOPC010000291.1 GCA_027064845.1 Desulfurococcales archaeon
GTTTTAGCGGAATCAGTTGCAATAGCTCTGCTACTCCCATTAATTCTCGGACAAATAATAAGATATTGCTTTATAACAAGAAAGGCTAAGAAACTAGCCCAGACCTCCAAAGGAGGACTCGAATGTACATCGAAAAACGCGTCAAATGTAGATGATAGAGTAGTTAAGGAATGCATAGAGAACAAAATAATGAAGAAAATAAAACCGTACTTATCCATATGGACTGCAACATTCATGTTGGCACTCATAGGTGTTCTAATAGCCAATAAAGCCAGGTTACTTATAAAGAATCCAGGTATAGCCCTATACATTATCTCAGCACAATTAGTGATCTACGCTATCGTGATATTATCAATCATAACTGCAAGCAAGGTATTAAACATAGGATATAGAGACCATATGGCAATGGCGTTTATCTCACTTACCAAGAATGAAAGCGTTGCTGCAACTATGGCCGTTCTAGCCATTGGTCCAACAGCTGCCCTTCCAGCTGCATTGATTCCAGCCATACAGCCTCTAGTGGCGACATTATATATTTCAATGGCTCCTGCCGTAAAAAGAATACTTGGAGAGAAAGGTAGTGAACAATGATCAAAGATAAGGGAGATGTAAGGGAAAGAATAATATCAGCTGCAATGAAGGTTTTTTCAAGATACGGTTTTTTCAAAGCACCAGTCCATCTCATAGCTAAGGAAGCTGGTGTTTCTAAGGGATTAGTGTTTTGGTATTTTAGGAGTAAACGAGAACTAATAATCGAAGTTGCTAGACGGAGCCTACCGTTAGAAATCATAGACTCATGCCTAGAAATGGGTTTAAACGGAGAAAAAATTCTTGAATGTATCGGTAAGGGCTATATGGAGAAATACAAAGACCCAGCTCAACGGAGTCTCCTATTACATACAATGGCTTTGGAGACGCTCTATGAAGAAATAACTAGGGAAATGAATTGTCTATGTGAAGAGAAACTAAATGAAGTAGCAGAAAAAGTATTTGGCAAGTCTACTATTAAGGGAAGAGTTGCTTTAAGAGCATTCTTCGGAGGATTAATGTGTTATATACTTAGAAAACCCAAGGATATCGATGAAAACACATTTGTTAAGAACTTGGTAGATATCGTAATAAATGATGTTAAGAATAAGCGCTAATCTTAAACATCTTAATACTTGGTATTAATTAATTTTCGTAATATTCCATAATTCAGAAAAGCATCAATGGCATCATCATTAATAACAGAATAACTCTTTATGAGGACATTGTGGTTTTACTATGCATTCTCCTGAAGATTTATTTGTTGTTTAAGATACTTTCTAATAGTACATATGTCGATAACTACTTCTGCTATATCGATGCTATAAGCAAGTATTCTCTCGGTACTTTCTATCACATGACTTGTACACATGTCTGTCTTACAAATCGATTTTCTAATAGAATTTAGGGACGCCCGAACTTCGTCAGCATTTTTGGCGATTTCAATGGCTTTATTTACATTGAGACTTATTAGAGCATTTACGACTTCTCGATAAATCTCCACAGCTTTATGGTAGAGGCCAATTATTTTGTCAGATGCATTGCCTTCGCAACTTTGCAGTATAAGGGCCATGAAACTTGCATGATCCGCTACTCTCTCGACATGTTTAAGAGCTATCGATAAATATATAGCTTCTAAAGGATGCATTAATTCTAACGGGTTTGAGATCTTAGTGCTTAACTGCTTCATAGCAAGTAAAAATAACTTATCAACTAGATCATCTCTTTTAATAATACTTTCAAGAAGTATTTTATCTCTTGACTTTAAAGCTACGCCAAGGTCTTGGAGCATAGATAATGATACTTTGACTATCTTTCTGGTAACTGCTTCAAACTCCATGAATTCGGGATCTATTGTGATATAAAAGGTGGCGGAAGAACTATTCTCTTCAAGGATTTCTAGGCCTATGACCTTAGATTTAAGGATCTCAATAGACTTCATTATAGTTTCGTGCATAATAAGTGGAAACTTTAATTTTATTGATTGAAACCCAGCTAGGTAATGTGCTATAACGAGTCTGACAACAGTATTGACGTCAATATCTTCTCTTAGATTTATTACCGTGCTAACCTTTTTTCGAACTTCGATATTTGGTGGGTATATTGTTAAACATCCATTAGGGTTTATAACGATGGAAAGCTCCGACCCAGGCTCAACACCATGTTTCTTAGCCCATGCCTTGGGAATGGTAATAGCTAAAGTACCACCTCCTACAACTTGAACCTTTCTTCTAAATAAGTATCCGTTATTCAAGTAGATCCCACCTGCTTAATACTTTGCCTACATGCCCGGAGTCTAGTACCCTACCGCTATTTAAAATAATAGCGTAGTTAGCCAATCTAAAAGCTTGTCTAGGTATATGAGTTACTAGTACTACAGTCATTTTAAGTTCTTTTACGAGTTCTCTAATGGCTTCCTCAATCTTTAGTGTATTGTGAGGATCTATGTTTGACGTAGGTTCATCGAGTAAAAGTATTCGAGGCTTAGCCGCTAATGCTCTTGCTAGACATAGTCTCTGTTTTTGGCCTCCGGACAGTCTGGCTGGGGAGTCGTATAGAATATCTTTAACTTCATCCCATAACATAGCTTTTTCGAGAGCCCACCTAACGACTTCGTCGAGTTCATGTTTTTTTCTAGCAACACCGCTTATTTTAGCTGCAATTGCGACATTTTCATATATACTCATGTGTGGAAAAGGATTAGGATGTTGAAATACCATTCCAACTCTCTTTCTGACTTCGTATGGGTCGGTTTTGTAGATATCAATCCCTAGAACTTTTAGTGTACCAACTACTTTTGAATAGGGTATTAGGTCGATCAATCTGTTTATACATCTCAATAGTGTAGTTTTACCGCTTCCTGAAGGACCCAGTATGGCAGTTATGTTTTTTTCTGGGATTTTAAGGCTTATGTCCTTTAGAATATGATTCTTTCCTATCCATACATTGAGTCCTTGTATCTCAACCGCAAAGTTCATAATACAACACCTTTTACACCTAGTCTAACAGCTATGAGGACAAGGAAGTAAGAAAGAGTTAGAACGAGAGCTGCGCCCCAAGCAACGTCTACAAGGTTTTTGAAAGGTGAAAGACCATATTCAAAAATAAGAAGGGTTACTGATGAGACTGGATCTGTGAGAGATGTAGGATAAGTGTAGTGAGCAGCGCCAGCAGTGAATAATAGTGGTGAAGTTTCTCCGATTGCACGAGCTGTACTTAAAACAATACTAGTCACGACACATCTTCTAGTAATGGGCAAGATTATCTTTAGAATAATCAAAAGACGCTTCATCCCAAGAGCATAGCCTGCTTCTTTGTATTCTTGGGGAACTGATTCAAAACATGTTTCTATATATGTAGTTGCATAAGGTAGTAGAACTATAGCTAGAGCAATACCTCCTGCTATGGCTGATGCTCCACCCATAGGTACAACTACGAGTGTATATATAAGCATGCTTACTGCTATAGTTGGGATTCCAATCAATGTTTTGACAAAGTATCTAGTGATTTTAGCGAACAATGATTCTTTAAATTCTACTACTAGAATCGCCAAAATAAGGGATAATGGTATTCCGATAATCATGGATATAATTAATAATATAATTGTACCCATAATGGCTGTCCCAATACCGCCCAATTCATTGCTACCTGGTGCTGGCGGTGGTGCTGTTAGAAAATCAACGATACCAACCTTCGCTATTACTCTGCTACCTCGGAGTGTAATGGTTACTAGCATATGTATAATTGGTATCATACCAAACAATGTAATTATACAGCATAGTATTTTGAATAATGTGTCTAAGATTCTGCTTTTATCCATAAACTTGTCTCCTCCACATTGTTATAAGATATAATCCTATACTGCTTAACATAAAGCCTAAGATGAAGAGTACAAGAGCGGCAGCATATAGTGCACTCTCCATGTAGGGATAAAGATAAGCTTCTCCGAACTGTGTGGCTATAAGCGAAGCAATAGTTGTGCCCGATGAAAAAATATTGAGCGTTAAACTCGGGGTATTTCCTATGAGCATGGTTGTTACTATAGTCTCGCTAGCAGCACGTCCAAGTGCAAGCAATGTTGCCGCTATGAGCCCTAGTCGGGCCATTGATAAGAGAACTCGTGTAGCTTGCCAAGTTCTGGCACCTAAACTATAAATTGCTTCTCTATAGGTATTCGGAATATATCTATAGATTTCATTTGCAATAGCAAATGAATAAGGTGTTATCATAATAGCTAATACTATACTAGCAGATAAGATAGAAAAACCGGTAGTTTCGAATCCTAAACATCTGGCAACGTTTTTAATGAAGGGGATAACTGTATCAATACCCCATAACCCGTATATAACCGTGGGTAAGCCACTCATAACTAGAACCAGAGTTGACAATGCGTTTCCGATTCTTTTTGGTAAGACTTCGTTGAAGGCGATTATCATAGCGATAGTTACAGGTATAGAGATAGATATAGCAAGAATACTTGTAATGAGAGTACCTACGAGTGCTGATAGAATTCCGTAAAAGCATTTAGAGGGATCTTCGTCGGGCCACCATTTAGCCGAATAAAAGAAGCTTATTCCTTCCTTACGTAATATGGGAAATGCATGATTTGTGAATACAACAAAGATCAGGAATACAAGGATGAGAACCATAATAGATGGGAAAAAACATATTACGAAAAGTACTCTATCATGTTTTCCCCATTTAGGATTAAAAAATCTCATTTGTTTACCCCTATCAAGACGATTCTAATATCTTAATTGCTTTTACGAGAAGTTCTTGAACATCTTCTGGTGGTGGTGCATAACCAGGAACTAAATTATTATATCCTTCTTTATAGATCCATTCGAGGAACTTGGCTAAGGCATGAGCTTTAGATGGATCACTATATTTTGTCCACATTATAAGATGTGTCCAGCTTGTTAATGGATACGCACCATTAGCTTTTGCATAGACTATTATCTCTACATCCTTACTGAAGTCTCCTCTCGGATCTTTAGGTAGATTCTCAGCGGCTGCTTTAGCTGCTTTCATGAGGCTTTTAATCGATGGTACAACATATTCTCCTGCCGGATTTTCAACAGCTGCAATAGGTAGATTCTCCTTTATTGCATAGCTCCATTCAATGAAACCTATTGAATATGGTGTATTCTTGATTATCTGTACAACACCAGCATTACCTTTCCCTCCAATTGTTCTATCAGACCCAATTATTGGGGACTTCATTGTTTTTGAGATCCATTCTTTATTCCAAATATTTGGTGCTGCCTTGTGGAGATAAAGTGTGAATATATATTGTGTCCCACTCGCATCGGCTCGATACGCTACTATTATTTGTTTGTGAGGTAGTTTTAATCCAGGATTTATTTCTTTTATTCTCTGATCGTCCCAGTATATAATATCCCCTTTATAAATGAGAGCAAGAATATTGCCGCTGAGCTTTAATGTCGTATTTCCTATTTCGGGGACATTATATACTACTACAACGGCTCCGAGAAGGTAGGGTATCTGCATGATTTTTTTACGATATTTTTCCCACTTTTCTTTTGTAAGAGGAGGATCTGAGCCACAGAAGTCAATGGTATTAGTGAAGAATTGGGACTGACCAGCACCGCTTCCGATACCTTGGTAAGAGATTGTGATGTCTGGGTATTTTTGGGAAAAGATATTGATCCATTTCTCGATTTGCAATAATGGGAATGTAGCTCCTGCACCACGTATGATGACCTTACTATGTTTGGATTGCCATATTTGTATGGCAACGACGCTGATTCCAATAGCGGCAATTATTATAGCCAGTGCAAGTATGGTTATTGGCCTCATATCATAGCACCCAAGAATTGGTTTACCGACCTGCTTGTTATATTGATTACTTTAGATAAGCTCTAGACTTAGTTAGAACTTTAAAGAGTTTAAAGAGCTCTATATTATTCTAAATAGATTATGTATATCTTCATAAAAAGCAGGATTGAATTTGATTGTGCGAATTCATTTAGATGTATTGTTTTATTGAGATTAATTATTCAATGAGTTTCTAGAAAAATTACTTTTATCCGATATTATCCGTTTCCGTACTGAAATAAAACTTGGCTTTTAAAGAAAGTAACCGATATTGATAAGTTAAATTAATTAGTAGCCAATATGAACAATAACAGTTCTTTACAAAATAATTAAAAGAATACTTATTATTTAAGATGTTAATATTCTATGACTAGACTGAGTAAATGGTGATCTAGTTGTATGGATGGGGAGGTAAGGTAATCTATATCGACTTAACGAGGGAAAAAGTCGTAGTTCAGCCTCTCAGCGAGACAGAAGCGAAAATGTATCTCGGTGGAAGAGGTCTAAACTCATATAGATTATTCAAAATGGTGAAGCCGGGCATAGACCCACTGAGTCCTGATAATGTATTATGTATTGCTAATGGTGTACTTGCAGGCACGGTTCTGTCAATGACAAGCAGAACCGAGATAAGCAGCTTATCTCCTCTTACAGGAATACTTGGCGATGGTAATGCTGGTGGCGAATTCTCAGCGATCCTAAAGCACGCTGGATACGACCAGATAGTGATTACAGGTAGGGCGAGCAAGCCTAAATACATATGGATAGAGGATGATACAGTAGAGATCAGAGATGCAAGTGATCTGTGGGGATTAAAAGTAGGTGAACTAGTTGATACGCTAAGAGATATTCATGGTGATGACATATCTGTAGCGGGAATAGGGCCAGCTGGAGAACACCTTGTAAGATTTGCTACAACAATGATCGACAAGTATCATAGCGGAGCACGTGGAACAGGTGCTGTGTGGGGTTCTAAGAACCTCAAGGCAATAGCTGTTAGAGGAACCAAGGGCGTCGAAATAGCTGATCCCGAGACTTTCTATAAACTAGCTAAGGAAGACGAAGAGTGGTTCAAGAAGAACGAATTTGTTCAAAAGATATACAAGGTAATAGGAACACACTATGGACTCCTAGCATGGTATCCCGGATGGAGATACTACGAAAAATACTTGGGTCCCGAAGATCTACCTGAGGGTATTAGACCCCCTGATTTTGCAAAATACGAAGTTGGTAGAACACAGTGTTACAGCTGCCCCATAGCATGTAAAGACGTATACAAGTTACCAAGATGGAACGAATATGGGGTGGCAAGTGAGTTTGAATCAATATTTGCACTTGGAGCAAACAATGCAGTCACAGACACAGAAGCTGTTCTAAAGATGGAACATATGGCTGATGAATATGGAATGGATGTTATCACCCTTGGTGATACATTAGCGCTGGCAAAATTCCTCTACGAAAAAGGAATAATAACAGACACCGATACAGGTGGAATACCACTAAAATGGGGCGACGCTGAAACACAGATCAAGCTCATAGAGATGATAGCATACAGAGAAGGATTCGGAAACAAACTAGCAGAAGGATACAGGAACTTTGCAAAAATCATAGGTCCTGAAGCACTAAAGTATTGCTATGATGTCAAAGGACTAAGCAGAGGATGGTATCACGTAGACTTCCTCAACGGAATCTTCACACTAGCTCATGCAACTTCTACGAGGGGAGCAGACCATCTCCGTGGAAGGAGTTGGGCATACTGGGAGAACGATATAAACATGGATCCTGAACTTGTTAAAAAACTCTTAGAGGGAGGATTACCAGACTATAGGAAAGATCCTGTAGGTGCTCTAATTGTTAGCGAAAACGCCTGTACATTAGCTGATAGTATAGGAAGATGTAAGGGCTCAATCAATACATGGCCTCAAGCTGTTCCACTAGTATGGAAGTACCCATTGTTCAAAGGACTTGCAAAACTATTGACAGCAGCAACAGGATACGAGTTTACTGAGGAGAAACTAGTTGAGATTGCTGACAGGATATACTTGATCGAAATGTCGTTTAATGTTAGGCAGGGCATTAAGAAGAAACATTATGCAGTACCATTCCCACCAGAGATAATCAATACGCCAAAGATTCAAGCCGAGATAAAGAGGCACTGGGAAATGGTTGACGAGTATCTAAAGAGGAGGGGATGTGATGTAGAAACAGCTGTGCCGAAGAGAGAGACACTAAGGAAACTAGGGATTGAATGGGTAGCTGACGAGATCGAGAACAAGGAGTTCCCAGAATGGAATGGACCACCTTTATGGTCTCTAGATAAATATCCGCGTGGGAGGTGAGCCAAATGGCTCACAGATACATCCTAGCTATAGATTATGAGAAATGTACCGGATGCCACCTATGCGAGCTAGCTTGCAGTATTAAACACCACGGCGTCGTCAACCCGTATTTATCGAGAATAACTATTATTACGAAACCAGAGATACAAGCATCAGCACCAGTATATTGTCTACAGTGTAACGATGCACTCTGTGCTCGTGCCTGCCCAGCCAATGCTATATACTTTGACGAAAAGATCGGTGCATGGCTAATAGATTATAACAAGTGTATTGGTTGCCGCGAATGTGTATACGCTTGTCCGTTCGGAGCGATCTCGTTAACAGTTAAGGCTGAACCGATAAAGTGTGATCTCTGTGGAGGAGATCCGGAGTGTGTAAAAGTATGCCCACATGATGCGATAATCTATGGTCCCGAATACGAGGTTGTGAGAAAGCTGAAGAAAGGCAAAGCTGTAGGCACAGTATACGAGGTTCTGGAAAAAGGCGTTGAAGTACCAGCAGGTAATCGTGTAAAAGATGCTGAAGAAGCTGTTAAGACACTATATAGGATCTGGGAGGAAAGGAAAAAGCTCAATATATAAACCTAATACATTTTTTCTTATCCTCTTCTCTCTTATCTATATAGCTATCTAGCGAATGAATTGCTGTGGGTGATTGTATAAGATAGTGAGATGATCGATAGTGACTAAATACATACTTGATATAGATGTTGAGAAATGTAATGCATGTATGAGATGTGTGTTTGCATGTTCTCTGGCACGTAATGGTGTCATAGATGAGAGACAATCTATGATAAGAATTATAGTTGATAAAGGTATAGTGATCGATATTGCTGTATGTAGACATTGTGATCCAGCACCATGTGTTAATGTATGTGAGTTTGATGCTTTACGCGTCGAGGATGGCAGAATCATACTGGATCAGTCGAAATGTACAACGTGTAAAGCATGTATTTCGGTATGTCCCTTTGGAGCGATCAGAGAATCTTATGGAGGCGAGCTAGTTAAGTGTGATCTGTGTCATGGAGACCCAGCATGTGTAAGAGTATGTCCCACTGGTGCTATAAAATACATACCAGCACATTTTGTTAAGACGAGAAGAACAAGCAGTGTCACTAAGACAATCTACGAATACGTCGAGAAAATTGGCAAGAGGTGATAAATCACATGGAGAAAACAGTCATAATTGGTGGTGGAGTAGGCGGGTTATATACTGCATATTATCTCGTTAAATACGGTTATAATCCACGAAATATAACGGTGGTCGCTGCTGAATGGCCACCGTATTCCAAGCACAGACTTGCAGAAGTATTAAGCGAGAAGTTATCCATAGACTATACATATATAGGCATATATAATCCCTTGATCGATAAAGGCATTAACGTTATACATGGTTTTGCTGACAAAATTGATGTTGCTGAAAAGAAAGTACTGCTTAAGGAAGGTGGTGAGATTACTTATGATAATCTCGTCATAGCTACTGGTGGTAAACCATTCATACCTCCGATAAGAGGCGCTGATCTAGATAATGTTATGACATTTTATGACATTAGGGATCTAAAGAAGCTTATGAGAATACGTGGTTCGCTGAGAATAGCTGTTATAGGGGCTGGACTAGTAGGTTTAACAGTTGCTTCAGCGCTTAAAAGGATCGGAGCATCTGTGGCAGTCTATGAGTTAATGAAGAACATACTACCTGGAGTAATAGATGAACCATTGTCTTCGAAGCTAAAGGACTACTTAGTGAGAAGAGGGTTAAGAATACATACTAGTACCAGAGTCGAGGAGATCATAGGAGATCATAGGGTTAGAGGGGTGAAGGCATCGAGTAGAATCGATCCTGTGGATATAGTTGTTTTCGCTACAGGAGTTAGACCCAATACATCTATCATAAAAAATACAAGTATTGAAACGGTACGAGGCGCGATCAGGATAAATAGGAATGGAATGACCAATGTTAAAAACATATACGCGACTGGAGACTGTGCATTAAGCCATGACTTGATCACCCATAAGGAGGTCTATAGACCGCTTGGATTCGTTGCAGCCCATTACGCGAAAGTTATAGCCAGAAACATTACTGGAACTAGAGAGGAAACACGTGGAATTGTGCCAACAATATATGAAAATATAGGAGGAGCACATGTAATAAGAGTAGGACTAAGCCTAAAGGAGGCGGAAACACTAGGTCTGGCACCAACGATCCGGTGTGAGAAAACTATTGACCAGATCAGTTGTATAGTATTAGAAGAC
>JAMOPC010000292.1 GCA_027064845.1 Desulfurococcales archaeon
TTAATACAACTACTGTTTTTTGTTTGGGGGTGTTGTGTTTTGGGTGGTGAGGAGGAGCTTTTGTATGATTTGTTTTTGGCGTTGTTTTTCGCATTTGTTGTTGCTAGGATTTTTGAAGAATTGATGGCTAGGCTTGGTCAGCCTACTGTTATTGGTGATCTTTTGACTGGTTTGATTTTTGGTGCTAGTTTTCTAGGATGGTATCCTGTTAATGATATGATTAGGGCTTTGAGTACTTTTGGAATAGTTTTGCTTCTCTTCTATGCGGGTTTGGAGACTCATTATAGTGATTTTATGCGTAGCTTACCGTATTATGGAATAATAACTGTTGGTGAAGCATTAGCAGCTTTTGGTTTAGGCTATACTATTGGTATTTTATGGGGTTATCCGCCACGCTCGGCTTATTTCATAGGCGCTGTTCTCGAAGCTACTAGTGTTAGCGTATCTGTCAAGACTCTCATAGAAATAAAGAAGCTCAATACACCCGAAGGATATACCGTTATGGGTATTGCCGTCTTAGACGATTTAACAGCCTTAATAACAATAGTTGCTGGCGCATCATTAATACATGAAGCAACATTCGATATCCCCGCAATAGCCAAGGTTATAATCATAGCTTTCCTTGTATGGCTAGCAATAGTGCTGGGAATACACAGATTAGGCAGCTACATAACAAAAGCCGCAAGCTACCTCCACACAGACGAATCAATCCTAGCAACTGTTCTAGGACTCCTCGTAGGATTAGCATACATAGTTAAATATGTTAATCTATCACCCCTCGTAGTAGCATATGCTACCGGCCTAGGCCTATCAGAAGCTTGGGGCTCGAAAACAGTATCAGACAAAATAAGAATACTAGCAGTCTTGTTCTCAGTACTATTCTTTATCACCACAACAGCTGCCATAGACATTAAAAAAGCACTCACACCAGAATATATTCCATTCTACTTAGCCATGATCACAGCAGCATTCATCGGCAAATTACTTGGAGGAGGCCTCACCTCATTCCTACTAGGATATCCTGCTAGAGCAGCACTAAGAGTAAGTATAGGTCTTTTCCCAAGAGCCGAGTTCTGCCTAATAGCAGCATATATAGGATATAGTGCCGGATTATTAGGACCAGAAGTTTACTTAGCAGCAATACTTATAACAATAGTAACAAACTTCGCAACACCCCCTCTCTTAAAATATGTTTACACACATGGACCCGTATACAAAGAAATTAAGCTAAGACTCGGAAAAACCATAAAAGTATAAAGACACGCTGATGAACAATGTACGAACTCCTAGTACTCACCTTATTGTTTTTAATGATAACACTTGTAATCTTAGGTAAACCAGAAAGACACTTGGTTGGACTAATAATAATTTTAACTCTTCTATTTTCCAAAGCACTCTCAATAGAAGAAACTATTACATATATTAATTGGGATGTTCTAGGACTTATTCTTGGAATGAGTATTTTTAGCGTGTTCCTCGAAATAAGCGGAATAGCAGAATTAGTAGCTAGAATACTCATCTATAAGATACAAAACCCCTTCTTACTCTTCTTCACACTAATATTTTCCTCAGGAATAATCAGCATAGTTCTAGAAAACGTCACAGTAGTATTATTGTTTGCACCAATAGTTTTTCAAATAGGAAAACTTACCAGAATCGACGTAACAGGACTAATGATCGGAGTCGCTCTTGCATCAAACATGGCCGGATCAGCAACTATGATCGGAGATCCTCCAGCAATAATAACAGCAGGACACTTCAACTTATCCTTCATGGACTTCATAATATATAGGGGAAAACCATCAATGTTTTTCATAACACTAATACCAATGATTCTCTCATGTCTAACATATACGTATATAGAGCATAGGAAGATTGAAGAAAGAAAAATATTATTAGGCGAAATAGTTTTTAGTAGAGAAAAACTCTTCTTCGGCATAGATAAATTATTCATCTACGAAACACTGTTGTTCCTGGCAATAAAAATAACACTATTAAGCATTAGGGATATAATACATGTACCTCTAACTATTGCAGCTCTTATAGGAGTAGGAGGCTTAGCAATTACAAGGATCGTAATCCATAAAGATCTAAGATCAGTTAGGAAAGCAGTTAAGCAAGGATTCGAGTGGAAACTACTCGTCTTCCTTGCAGGAGTATTTACTCTATCTGGAGCATTCGCAAAGTATGGATTAGCAGAAAAGTTTGCTGAAACCCTACTTAGTTACACAAGTAACAACATATTCCTAATCACAACTATACTCATATGGTTCTCAGTAGCCGTATCAGCGGTAATGGATAATACCCCTTATGTAGTCACAATGCTACCAGTAATAGATCGATTAGCCGTACACCTAGACATAGATCCAGTAACACTTGCTTGGGCATTACTGCTTGGAGCAACTCTCGGAGGAGGAATAACATATATTGGTGCATCAGCTAATCTTGTAGCAGTAAGACTTCTTGAAAAACAAGGCAATAAAATAACATTTACTCATTTTATAAAGAAAAGCCTACCATTTAACCTAGTTAATATTTTTAGTGGATGGTTACTCTTCATAATTTTCTGGCTTACATAAAACGGTATTTCATATAAGAGATACTATTAATGCAAAAAACGATAATACCATAGGGTATTTCCACAAGAATCTAAGTGCTTGAGTCGGCGTAAATCTAGGCATAACATTATCAATTATAGACAATACTGCAAAGACTAAAAGATATTTGACAAGTATCACTACAACACCAAGTATATAGTTTTGAGATATCATAACAGGCCAAGAACCACCTAAGAACAACAATACATATATCAGTGGCAACACTATTCTCTCTGCAAATAATATAAAGAAAATAAATGCTAATCTAGGACCTCCATACTCTGTGAATAATCCCCAATATATCTCTCCCTCCGCCTCCGGGAAATCAAATGGCTTAATCTCTAACACAGCCATTAATGCTAAGAAACCAGCAATAGCTGCTATAACCATAGCTATAAACGATGACACATCTACAGTCCATAATTTATCGGATACAAGTGATGTTAAGTAAATACTATAACTAGCACTATACTCCTTACTAGCAATAATTACTGGAACTAGAAAACTAGCAATAAAAGCTGGTTCACTCCCTACAATCAATGCCATATATCTCCCAACACCAAGGCTTGTATATGGATTAGGAGTGGCAAGACCCATTAATAATACAGCAATACTAGCCCATAATGCGAGATAGAAGAACACTATAACATCATATCCACTATATAATGGCTTAAAAGCTAAAGGCGTCATAACTAGAAGTGCAGCAAGTGATCCTATACCTAGAGAAGCTATTATTAATGGCAAAAACTTCACAGAATACTTTGAGACCACATCTTCTTTCAATAATAACTTCATAAAATCAGCGAACGGCTGTAATAACCCAAACGGACCAACATATGTTGGACCCCTCCTATACTGGATCCTCCCCGTAATCTTACGGTGTATCCATTGTGTAAAGATTATCATTACTATAACGAAAACAAGGCCTGGATATACAAGTGATTCTATAATATACTCAAACATCATATCCACCCCGCAACAACCAGTATAACTAACAATACCGCTAACAATATGAGCATCCAAGCAAACCAATTATTCAATAAACTAGTACCACCACCTTCTTCTATAATACGAGAAGCTCTGGGAAAAGATCTCTTGATAATATCCATAAATACTCTCGATACTGGAACAGACAAGGTTTCCTCGGAATATTCTAATCCACACATAACAACATCTTCCTTAATACGAGAAGGTGAGACAAGCTTCTTCCAATACATTCTACCAAGTAATTCATAAAATAGAACATATATAACCACACCATTGATTACCATTAATCCCGTCAACCACATTATTATCGTATATAAATCAAACATTTAATCAACACCTCCTTTTAACTAATCAAATATCTTACGAGCATATTTTTCAAAAAGTGCTGAAATGTTTTCTTTGGCAATTTTGTCTGAAATATCCACGGCTTTGATCCAGTGAACATAAAGATACTTGCGTTTTTCGTCAACATCCACCGTTATAGTACCGGGGGTATTCGTTATAGAGTTAGCAATTGTAGTTAATGCATAATCGGTAGAAACATTATATGGTACCCTAACAATAGCTGGTTTAATACCAGATGGATTAAATATTAGTTTCAATACTTCCCAATGTGCCTTAGCCTCTACTATAGTGAAGTAAAGTACAGCATAAATTATTAACCAGAACCACCTAACAGGATCCAATACTTTGGAGGTTTTTTCTACAACAACATCCCCGAACAAGTAACCGACGACTATAGCAATAATGATGCCTAATATTAATTCAAATAGACTAAACGAACCAGTATAAATTATATAGAGTATGATCAATGGTATCATTAAGCCCAGTATCGCTTTAATTCTCTTCACTTAGCTTCACCCTTAATCTTCTTCTCTAGTAACCTAACATCTAGTGTGCCATACTTCTGGTAAAGTAATAGAGAAACATAACCAAGAAAAACAAGTACAGCTAATCCAATAACAATTGCTGTAACCACTAATACTTGTGGAATAGGATCTACTGCACTCTTAGAAAATTCTTTAAGAACATCACTACCCACTTCTTCATGGTTAGTAAACGATATTCCGGGAAAAACAGGAGGCTTAATTACACCACTATGAACACCTAGCATAACTGCAATAAGATTACCAGTATCACTGAGAATGCTTAACAATATAAGTTTCTTAACAATATTAGGCCTAGTAGCCATGCCATAGATAGTCATAGCTATAATTCCTATAGTAACCACATATATGTATCCCCAAATAATTGCTGAGAAATCAATCACTCAAGATCACCTCCTTTAATGAGCTCTTCTCTGGGCAAAGCCATTATGATAAAAGCTAAGCTAAGACCTGCTGAGACCGCTAAGAACTCAGCAATATTCAAGAAAATCAATGAACCACTATACAGCACGTCCCCTAGTAATCCGAGATTAATCAAGTACCCATAACCAATAGGAGCCCATGGTTTCCACTGATTTTGCACGATATACCCTGTTGCTCCAATTGTTAAGCCAGCTATAAAGACCGCCATTATTACTATGGAAATTATGATTAAACCCATTGTTCTAAAACCAAGTAATCGGACTTTACTCCACCCCCTCCTATATAAGAAGCCCACGCCTAAAGCTACGATAGCTAGTAATGATGCAACAGCAAATATACTACCACCCTGGAAACCACCACCAGGAGTAAGGTGTCCATGTAAAGCAACACTCGCAGCCACAACAGGTATTGATACAAGAACTATTTTTGTTACTGTTTTAGAAATAACGCTCATTCCACGTATACCTAGTTTCGATGGATCTATCTTAACACTTCTAACCAGCATCAATCCCCCGATAATAGCGAAGAAGAATACACTTGTCTCGTAAACAGTATCTAGTCCACGGTAATCCCATAAAATACTCGTTACTACTTCTGGACTAGCACTCCATAGTTCTTTTCTTTCTGAATTATATGCAGTTTCCAAAAACCATGACGCTAACCATCTATTATCTTCCTGTGGAGGAACAATGATTATCGCTAGTGATACAAGTAGATAAACTAGTGCTAAAACAATTAAACCAGCTAAAACCCCTAGCAGAATTTCCTTATTTTTCATTCATACCACCTAGTTCTTTTAAGTTATCATATTCTTTGGACTCTGTTCTCGAAATAATGAATAAGAACAAAGCAGTATACATGCCAACACCGACAGCAACATATGCAAGCACGAGATCAGGTGCTGCTAGTAAAGTAAATACTAGTGTATAAGCAACTGCTTGTCCAGCAGAATAAATAACTGCTTTAACCAGATCTTTTTCGATCATTGTCTTATAAGTTAGTATTAATGCATATGTCATGAATAAAGCAATCAATATATAACAAACAGGCACACTAAGAATCATTTCTCGATCAACCCCTTTTCCTCATCCTCTCTTAACCGATCAACTACTATGGGTTCTGGCTCAACTATACGTGATTTATGCGTACCTTGTGCAAGAGCATGACTGCCTACTGGAGCTGTTAATACTAGGAAAAATGCAGTAGTAAAAGATATTCCAGCAACATAGAATCTATTAGTACCCATCCAATCAAGTGTTAATGATATAAGACCTAATCCAATGAGTGGGTAAAATCCACCACCAACAGCACCTATTGTAGCAGCATGTAGTCGTAGGTAGAAGTTCTTGAATCTATTCATACCAATAGCTGCTAGTAAATCCAGAATTCCTCCTAAAAATACGAGGAAAAGCCCAACGTAGAAGACCAACGTATTTATTATTTCACTCATCACCGCTAATCACCAAGCTCCTTCCTCATCAAGTATTTTGAAACATACATGTCTAGGAGATAAGCCCATAATACTAATGGCAAAGCACCAACACTTAGCAGGGGAGAATTACATGCTATGCTGAAAATTATGATAAATACCGCAAGATCATATGAGAGCACATCAACAGCTAATACCATATCTGGCAATGTTGGGCCTTTTACAAGTCTTATGAAATAGAATATAGAAGCCGTTATGAATAACCCAGTAGCAATTGATAATAAAAACATCGTAGTAGATTGATCGGGCATAAGCATTTTTATCACCTTTATTTCTTCTTAGGTATAGGGCTAGGTGGTTTTTTCCACGTGTCTCTACTTAAAGTAACTATGTACTCACCCTTGGGAGGAACTGAGAGCATTTCAGGTGTGTAGAGTGTTGTTGATTTATCTTCAGTAATCAAGTGTTCCATAGTATAATTTGTCATAACTAGTGCATTTACAGGACATGCTTCAACACATAGTCCACAATAAGTACATCTACTGTAATCAATGCCCGGGAATATTTTCTTCCTGTTCTTAGGATAATCTCCTTCTAATACATACATTTTTATAGCATCAGCTGGGCATGCAAACTGGCATGCTCTACAACCAATACACCTATCAAGATACAGTATATGTCTAGCCCTAGTCTTACTCGTAGTATATGCTTTCTCCTTGTAAGGATACATTCTAGTATAGGGTCTTTTGAAAAGATATTTAAACCCAAGTAATATAGCTGATAATACCATATTCAGCACACCACCTCTCTATCTATCTATGTCCGGTGGACACGGATCCAAGCTTCCAATTAAAACGGGAAGATCGGCTATAGTTATTTCTTCGTTTCTAACAATGTGTTTGAGCACAGTAGTTAGATGAGCCATTGTTGGTCCACGGAATTTTACTCTGTAAGGAGTTAATGGTCCCGAAAACTTATTTGGAGGTTTATTAATTATGTGCGCAATGAATTCTCCCCTAGCGCTTTCGACTCGCCCAATCCCTTCTCCTGCAGGTATCGCTGGCTGAAGTCTCCATCTATATGGTCCATCAATAGGCATTTTTGAGATCGCTTGTTTAATTATTTCCATACTTATATACATCTCCTTTAATCTAACCATAGCTCTATCATAGGCATCACCATATTCGCCATGAGCTATTTCAAAATCTATCTCTCCATAAGCATCATACTTCAAAAGTTTTCTGAGATCATGTTTAACACCACTACCTCGTAGAACAGGGCCTGTTGCACCTAATCTTATAGCATCACCTGGCTTGAGCCTGCCAAGATCTCTTGCCCTCTTTACAAATATTGGGTGCTTAAAGAATCCTTTCTCAAGATCACGTATCAATGGCTCAATATGCTTAAGGACTTTTAGTGTTCTCTCTTTGAAATCACTGGGTATATCCCATCTAATGCCACCAGGGAAAATATAGTGATGATAAATCCTGTGTCCAGTAACATAATCGAACCATTTTAGAATTTCTTCACGTGCTGCAATAGCCCAAGAGGTAGCATATCTAGCAGCTATGGGTCCAGCAAAATGCATCATCCATAATAAGTGGCTCGCCAACCTACTGAATTCCGCGACTACTACTCTAACATACTTGGCTTTTTCAGGTGGTTCAATACCGTATATCTGTTCAAGAGCATGAGTGAATGCTAGCTCTACATGATCCGGGTCCTCTACACATATTCTAGCAGACATTACTAAGTCCATATCCCATCTACGGTACTCCATCATCTTCTCGAATCCTCTATGAAGAAAACCGGGAACTAACTCTATATCAAGTACCCTTTCTCCATCAACTAATAGTTTAAAAGCAACATTACCAGGGGCTCCGGGATGTTGTGGTCCTAGAAATATGGATATTACCCTCTTACTCATTCTGATCACCATTTGTATTCCTTAATCCACCCAGACTCCGCCACTGAACCGGTCTTTCATAACGTTTTCCCCCATAGTATAGATCTAAGACTATCTTCCTAGTATCAACATCTTTCCTAAGAGGAGGAGGTCCTCTCCAGTTATCTTCAAGAATCCATAGTTTGAGTCCATCATGATTATTGAATTTAATGCCGAAGAATTCATAGGCTTCTATTTCTTGATAATAGGCTAGAGGATATATGAATGAAGCAGTATCAATTACGGGGTTATCTCTGTTTAGCTTTGTCCTTATAACCAATAATGCACCCGATCTTTTAGTAGATGAAATGAGATATACAAGTTCAAAAACATTCTCATCAGGATGATCTATAACGGTAATTCCGAGGAAATGATCGTATCCAGTTTCTTTTACAACTGGAAGTACTTTACATAAATCTAAAGGATCTATCTCTATTTCTAACCTCTTACCAGTACCGCTGCCTTTAATAACAACTTTATCTTTGTACTCCTCAGGTAGTTTTTCTATAAGTTTTTTATCAAGATCCACTATCTGATCAACCTCTAGCTTCAATCATGGCTTTTTCTCTAAGCTTTACTTCTCTATAGATCATTTCTTCTAGTTCACCAGGCTCCTCTATAGGACGAGGACTCTTAATCCTTCCCTCAAGGATTTTTTGTCTAAGTCTTAAGAAGCCTTGAAGCCAATCTTCAGCTCTAGGCATACATCCAGGAACCCATATATCTACTGGTAGGAATTCATCAATAGCTTTGATAGTTGAATAACTATCCCAGTACAATCCTCCTGTTGCAGGACAATTACATCCTACCATAACATATCTAGGTTCAGGCATTTGATGATATAAACGCATCAACACCTTTAGTGTCTTCTTAGTTACATAACCCATTACAACCAATACATCGGCTTGCCTTGGAGATGGAGCAGGCATTACACCCCATCTTTCAATATCTAGGGGAGCCATCATATTTGGTGGAAGCTCTATTGCGCCACACGCTGTACAATAGTGGATCATCCATATACTTCGGCTTCTCACCCACTCAGCAAAACCTGTTCTTTTCCTCCTTTTAGCTGAATCGGTCATGTTTAGCCACCATAATAAATTGACCTGAATAATTTGTAAGCTGTTAAAACGTATTGTTCACGATACTGGTCAGAAACTGTTGCAGAAACTATCTGCGATAAAAACTCGTTACTTATATAGCCATAAAATAATCCAGTGAGTAACACAAGTGTAATAAAAACTAATAGTACGAGTTTAGTCTCCATATTTATGGAGAAAACTCCTTTGCTAATAGCTTTCCTACTCCGATACCCCATTAAAACATACCATGTTCTCGAAAAACCTACAAATGCAAATGCTGAACCAACGAGAATTATGAAAGCTAGTGGATATAATTTCGATGATAAAACAGCTTCAAATAAGGCTAGTTTGGCGAAGAATATATTTGTTGGAGGCAACCCTATAATAGCTAATCCTCCAATGATAAACGCTGCTAATATCCAAGGATTAGAGCATCCTCTTTCCTGTAATATGTCGAAACTTGTAGTTTTATGTATGGCTTCTACTTCTCCGGCAGCTATGAATAGTAATGGTTTTACTATAGCATGCGCTAGAACATAATATAGTACTGCTTGTAAACCCATTTTACTAGCTAAGCCAACACCCATAATAACGTAGCCCATATCCAAGATCGTGCTATATGCAATCATCTTCTTTAAATCTCTAGCTATAGACATCAAATACCCGCCAATAATGATATTGGACGAGCCGAGAAGGATAAGCACCCATAATAACCAGTCAGCTTTAGCGATTCCCGTTATTGTATAGATAATTCTTATAATGACATACACTCCTGCACCCTCAGCCACTGCAGCCATAGTGGCAGCTGCTGGTGCAGGCATGTTAGAATACGCGTCTGGCAGCCAGAAATGATGGGGAAATACAGCCGATTCTATAAGAAAAGCCCAAACAGCAAGTACTGCAAAAAACATTATTACAGAATAAGTGTTAGTAGATGTTCCTATCGATTCTACGAAGTAGTTTAGACCCATACTAGTAGCAACTGCATCTGCCATAGATAATGTTCCAATCCCACCATAGAGTAGGACTACAGCGATAAAATACATTGTTGAACCAACGGCTCCAAATAAACCATATTTTATAGCAGCATTAAG
>JAMOPC010000293.1 GCA_027064845.1 Desulfurococcales archaeon
ACAATAAGCATATGATTTCCAAAGAACCTCTACTAGCTTAAAAACATGGAAAATAAAATAGCAATAATTTTTTTATAGAATAGGCTTCAGCATACTCATGTATTATAGAACCGTTTTGAAAAATTCAAACATACTTAACTATCTGTCTGAATAAATTATTTTCCGAAATATAGGTAAATTATTTGCCTAGAGTTCGTGTTGGAAAGCATGGAGTGATAGTTATTCCCAAAGAAGTGCGTGAAAAACTCGGTATAAAAGAAGGAATGGTGCTGGAGTTAAGTGTTGAAAAAGATAGAATAGTTATTAAAACCCGTGATCTTTGGAGTGAGCTTAGAGAATGCGGCAAGAGGTTAAAAGTGGATATCGATAGAGCTGAAAGAGAAATCGATAAGGATGAAGCAGAATGGCTAGAAAGAATAGAGTAGTAATAGTTGATACAAATATTTTCATGGTGGTATTTAAGTCAATATATATGGTTCCAATGAATTCCTCTTTTAAATTATAACAAGCTTTTCAAAAGCCAAGAAAAGCCAAAGCTATGAAATGGAAATATAAATTATTATTGCAGTTATGAAGAAAAATGTTAAGAATTCAATATCATAGTATTGATATGGGTAGTGGTGTGTTAAGGAAGTGGTTTTCTAAAAAGAAAATGTTTGTGTTTATTATTCTCTTTGATACTCATTAGTAGTCCTTTCTTGTAGAAGAACTCGCCTAATTCTCTTATAAGATCATTCCATCCCGGTACGAGTTCTTCATTATGAACTGTTAATTCTAAGGTAAGTGTGAATGTATAGGTTTTCTCGAATAGTTCTACTAGTTCTTTATATTTTTCCAAAACATATTCATTTTTCATACGGTATCCTTTTTGGAGGAAAAACTTTACAATTTGATAAACTTCTCGTGCTTCTGAGAGTTTCCTGGGGCTTTTTCCATCGAGTCTGATTCCATTCCATAATACGTCCTTTATATAAGTAATTGTTTTCTCTAAGGGATTTATCCTTACACATCTCCACGCATTCTTTGAAGAAATATAGATTTCGAACTTATCTATAGCCTCAACTCTCAGTACTGCTGGTGGTTCGTATCCTACTTCTGCCCTGATCTCGTATGTGCCTTTTTCTTCTAATTCCTCGATTTCTGGGGGATGATATTCTAGAGTGAAATTAACCTTGTCGAGATCAATTATAACGCTTGCTTTCCCATATACTTCGCTAAAACTATAACTCCAACCCATTTCTCTAATTTCTCTAAGAAGAAGCCTTAGATCGGGATAAAATTTCAATATAATATCCTTGCCAACATTAAGCGGGCCTTTAATATGGATTATTGTTTTCAAGGTTTAGATACCTTCTATCCGGCTATACAATATGTTAATCTTGAGTAGTTTTATTAAACGATTTATCAAGCAAATAGATATTAATTCATGGTAAATTATTAATAATGTGAGAGATCTTGTTGAATTAACTATATTTTTCCTATGTATGTAAAGTGATTCGTTTCGATAAATACGCTTAAACTTAAATAGTGATCGAGAAGAATAAGTAATAGAAATAAATTCGTTGTGGGGGTTAGTGTGCGGGCCGGAAACGTATTACGTTTCCGGGTTATAATTGGTATTGTGTTGTTTGCGTTTCTTATTCCTTCTATCTTCTCCATTGTCTTAGTGAATAGTTCTCTTGATGAAGAGTATTATTCCTTTTTCTTGCCAATACCTATTAGTGGTAATCACTGGATAACCCGTGATTTATACATAGATGAGGATGACTGGGTTATTTCTTCGTTAATTGTTCTGGGTGAAACAGATACGTATGAATATGATGGTGTATTCGTGTTTCATCTAAAGAAAGGGCTTGTTGGTAGCTTAGTTGCTGTTGATGCATATAGTGTTGCTGTATCTACTAGGAAGAACCTTCTCCTAGTAGGTGGTAAAGGTTATTTGAGAGCATATAGTCTTGATTCTC
>JAMOPC010000294.1 GCA_027064845.1 Desulfurococcales archaeon
GGCGAATTAATAAGAAGCATCATAGTATGGAAAATGAGAGGAACAAAACATAGTATGAGAAGACACCCATTTGAAATTACAGACAAGGGGATAATAATTTACCACGACAAAGTTGTCAGAATAAAAGGTGGCACCGCAATAATAGAAAGAACTTAACTAGAATTATGAACTAAGAAACAAGACTTTTAAGATAAAAGATATTTTTATATTTTTAACACACATTACTAAATGAATATCTTGGTCGAGTATATATGGTTAATATGGAGAAAATACATGGTTACTATAGATACTCGTGTCCAAACTGTATAGGAGAAGACGATGACCTAAGACTATCTTACAAAGCCCCATGTAGAAAATGTTTACCAACTGATAAATTCTTCAAATTAAAGGAAAAGATCAGTGAAAAACCATACTTATACATAATAAAGGATTATCTCGACAACGTAGTAGAACCTAAACATTTAAGGAGAATTTATCGATTTGAACACGAGCTAGTAAAGTTCGAGGAATTTTTCAGCAAAGCTACTGGAGGCTATAAGTTCTGGAGCGCCCAAAGAACATGGGCTAGAAGAATATTGAAACGTAAATCCTTTAGCATAATAGCACCAACAGGCATGGGTAAAACAACTTTCGCCTTAATAACAGCTCTGTATTTATATAAGAAGAACAGTAAATCTACGACTAATAGAACTGATAGAAAGAAAATATATCTAGCATTCCCTACAACACCGTTACTACTACAAGCTTACAAGAAAATAATACAATTAGCCGAACGATCAGGGTTAAATCTATGCAGTGAAGACAATAACGTTGATTGCGTCAAAATAATAACAATTCACGGAAAAACCCCAAAGAAAAAGAGAGAAGAACTAATGAAAGCTATAGAAATGGGAGACTTTGACATTTTACTTACAACAAACATGTTTATGCACAAACACTACCAGCTCCTAATGAATAAAAAATATGAATTAATCGTAATGGACGACGTAGATGCTATTCTCAGAAGCGGAAAAGCCATTAGGATCTTATTCTACATACTAGGACTACGTGACGAGGAAATAGACGCTGCTCTTGAATATTTAAGACTTAGACAGAGACTTGCTCTTAAACTAAGTGATGAAGAACGAAAAGAGCTTGAAAAAAAACTGAAAGAATTAGAAAAAATAATTGCAAAAACACGTAATAAGATAAACACAATAGTAATTGTATCAAGTGCTACAGGTAAACCAAGAGGAATTTATCCGAGACTTTTCAGAGTACTTTTAGGATTTGAAGCTGGTTCTAGAGCTGAAGCAATAAGAAACATTATTGATACATATACATATCCTGAACCTAATATGGAGACTAAAATCGTTGAACTTGTTAAAAAACTAGGAGATGGAGGATTAATATTCGTACCGCTAGACAAAGGGATAGAGTATGCAGAAAAAATTGCACAACTTCTAAGAGAAAACAATATTGTGGCAGAAGCTTTTCACGCAAAAAAAGCCGTTAACTTATTAGAGAAGTTCACAAACGGAGAAATAGATGTTCTAGTAGGAGTTGCAACATATTATGGCGTAATGGTAAGAGGAATAGACCTACCTGAAAGAGTAAAGTATGCTATATTTACGGGAATCCCAAGACACAAGTTTAGTTCAAAGCTAGAAAATCCATCGCCAACAGATGTTCTCAGAATATTATCAATAATAAGGGATGCACTTGAAGGTGATGAAAAGAGGAATATAGAAGTACTAATTGGCAGGCTCTCAATAAGACTTCGGAGATTGAGCCAAGGAGCATTAATGAAACTCAAAGAAGATTTCCAAAAGAAACTAGCAGGAGAACCAGTAGAGGAATACCCATTATTAACATTATTGCTTAATGCATTAGAACTAGCTAGAAAACTACTATCAAGAAAAGATGTCTTAGAAAACTTAAAGAAAAGAGGGGATATCGCACTCGTAGTAGAAGATAATA
>JAMOPC010000295.1 GCA_027064845.1 Desulfurococcales archaeon
TGGTGCGGGGGGTGGGATTTGAACCCACGCAGGCCTACGCCACCGGGTCCTCAACCCGGCCCCTTTGGCCAGGCTCGGGCACCCCCGCTTCTTGGGGGTTCGTATATTTGTATTTTGCTTATTAGGGTTTAAAGGTTTTCTAGTTTGTTTTCTAATAGATTATTCTTGGTGTGTAGTTATGTATTCGTATAAACTTATTGATCCTAGCGAGTATTATGTATTGCATCCTAGACCGGCTTATTTGATTGTGTCGGGGAGTAGTAGTGGTAGACTGAATGTTATGGCAGCTTCTTGGGTTTCTCCTGTTAGTGAGGAGCCGCCTTTAATTATTGTCGCTATAGAAAGGGGTTCTTTGACTAGGGAATATGTTCTTGAGACAAGGGAGTTTACTATAAATATTGTTGGTGAGGAGCATCTTAACCTAACTTATAGAGCTGGGACTGTTTCTGGACGTAGTGTTGATAAGTGGAAAATGCTTGGATTAGAGGAGAAGTCTTCTAAGTATATAGGTGTTCCCGGTATTAAGGGGTCTTATGGTTTCATCGAGTGTGTTCTAAACAAGGTTGTTGAAGCAGGAGAATGTGATCTACTCTTCTGTGAGCCTAAGGCTATTCATGTCCGAGAAGACCTCTATACAAGATATGGTTGGGATTTGAGGAAGGCAAGGATACTAATGCATGTTAGGGGAAGAGTATTCACAGTACCTGGGAGACTATTGTTTGCTGAAAAGAAGTGATGCGTCAAACCTTTATTTCGTTTTAATTGAATAAATATGTGGTGAAAACATTGCCTAAAATCAAGGTTAAACTAGTTTCTTGGGAAGAAATAGTTGATTGGGCATGGAACCTCGCCAAGATCATAAAGAAGGACGGCTATAAACCAGATGTTATCGTAGCACTCGCTAGGGGCGGCTATGTACCAGCACGTCTTCTATGTGATTTCCTAGACGTAGAGAACCTGTTAAGTATACAGAGTCAGCACTGGACAGAAGCAGCTAAAGCTGAGGAGAGAGCCATTATCAAGTTCCCATACCAAGTAGATTTAAGTAACTACAATGTCCTCGTCGTAGACGATATAGTTGATACAGGTGATACTCTCAAACTAGCTAGAGACTTTGTAGAAGAGAAATGGAGACCGAAACAACTAAAAACAGCAGCACTACAATGGATAAGTCCAGTGGCGAAGTTCAAGCCAGACTACTACTATATCGAGGTAAAGGATTGGACTTGGTTCCAATACCCATGGACTAGGCTAGAAGACACTTATCAGTTTATAAAGAGAATGGTTTCAGAAACATATAAGGAGACTGGGAAAAAAGAGTGGAGCTACGAAGAAATAGTAAGTACCTTCAAAGAATGGTACGGTATAGATGTAGGTGATAGATACTATAGAGACGCTCTAGAAATACTTGTTGAGAAGAAGATACTCGAATATAATGAGGAGACAAAGAAATACATATACATAGCAGGGTGAGAACCAGCTTGCTCGTAAAACCACCAGTAAAAGCAGAGATCGGCGTAATAGGGGGTAGTGGTCTATACAACATACCGGGGCTAGAAAACATTAGAGAATACAAGATCTATACGCCCTATGGGGCTACAAGCGACAACATAATCGTAGGAGAACTAAGTGGTAAAACAATAGCTTTCCTACCACGACACGGTAGAGGACACAAGTACCCACCTCATAGAGTCAATTATAGAGCAAACATATGGGCTTTGAAAAGCATAGGCGTGAAATGGATAATAGCGTTCTCAGCAGTTGGGAGTCTAAGAGAAGACTATAAGCCAGGAGACTTTGTAGTCCCAGACCAGTTCATAGACATGACTAAAGGAATAAGGCCAATGACCTTCTTCGAGGGAGGAGTAGTAGCACATATAAGTATGGCTGACCCCTTCTGCGAACACCTTAGAAGAATAATACTAGAAGCTGCCAAAGAAGTACCAGAGATAAGGATA
>JAMOPC010000296.1 GCA_027064845.1 Desulfurococcales archaeon
TATCTACAGTATATTCTACTTTAGATGATGATAACTTAGTTACTAGGATTGAGAAGAATCTTTTGTTCTGACCTATCACGGTATATTCATAGTCTATTAGTTTGTTTTTGAACGTTGCTTTACTATATGATGCTTTTTCTAATACCCATCCTGTGCCTGGTATTTCTTCCCCGATCTTAACTTCTCCTGATACTGGTTTTGATGGTATGATGTACATGTAGTATATTGATGGTATGAGGCCTATTACCAGTATTGCTAGTAATATGTATTCTATTGGTATCTTTATCTTAGGTATCATAACTATGCACCAATCCCGTGATCTCTAAGCATAGACCTGTATTGGAGGGGTTGGTGTTTTTGTTTCCTAGTATATTTTGGTATTACGCCTTGTTTTTATAAAAATCCCTTTCGCTAAAAGCATTTCATAGTACTTGTATGCCTTGTTTGCTCGATAATATTTCTTTGAGTCTTTTAGAGTCTTGGTACATGTATATATTATTGTACATAATGTATGCTGTACGGTATTTTAGTGAGAGGAGTTTCTCAACTAGTTTTTCATGGTCTTCGTCTGTGTATTTGTACTTGTAATTGACTTCTCCCCGTCCTATTCCGTGTAGTCTGTAATAGATTGTGTTATCAACAATGTTTAGTGGGTCTGATCGATAAGGGTCTACTATGTGTAAGACATTGTTCTTAACAAGTATTTTCTCCAGTAAATCCTTCCTCTTAGCCCACTCGCCCCGGGGTTCCCATCCGAGAACATATTTGTCTCCAGTAATGCTTCTAGCTTCTTCGAAGAACTTGTTTATCCATTCAAGAGAATCGTTGTTGCATGGTAGGGATGGTGGTGTTTGTAATACTATGATTTTTGAGCCGAGAATACTTGCTATCTCGATTGTTTTTCTCAATGCTTCTATGTTTTCCTTAGTAGGTTTAAGCCATCCATAATTCTCTGGGTCTCCAGGTGGTTTTGTTTTGAGTTTTTTCCATGTGGGGCTCTTGTGTGGATGTGTTATTATTTGCCAAGCCTTTAATGTGAACTCAAAACTCTCTGGTGCTTCGCTCCTTATCTTCTCAGCCCATTCCTTGTTTGGGAGGTTGTAGAAAGTGTTTTGGAGCTCTACAACACTGTATTCTTTGAAGTACTTCTTTCTAGAAACTGGGAATCCGCAGCAACCTATTTTCACTATCTTCAATGATTCCAGCCTCAAGGGCTAGTCTATGATCTCTGTTGCTTTAACTTCTTTAACAGGTTCTAGTTTACTTAGTAGTTCTTCGAGTTCTCTTGGCTGAGTGATCAGGGATCTGCTCAAGTCTACTACCATGTAGCATTCTCCTAGTTCTCCTCGTCTAATGACTATGCATCGAGTAGCTATGATATCTACTCCTTTATCCGCTAATACCCTCGTGATCTCTGCTAATACGCCTGGTCGGTCCTCTACTCTCAGGTTTAGTTCTATGAGCTTGGCTCTCTCAGGTATTGGTGATACTATGATTTCTTTTTTCTCACGATCAGCTATTAGTAAAACAGTCATTCCTTCATGTATGTCTAGTGCTTCTCTAATTGTTAGTGGTATAGTTATTCTTCCTTTAGAATCTACTTTTACTATTTCTTTTATCTTCATAAGGTATGCACCAGGTAGTGGTTCCTTGTTTTAGGGATAAACAATACTATTTACGATATATACTTCAACGAATATATAAAGATATGATACCCACTAATATCCCAGATTGTTAGGGAGAATTGTTAAAAACACTACATTGGATACGGGATCCTTGTAAGGGTTTTTATATCGTATTCTTCGAGCCTTGTCATCCACTTATCTCCGAGTGCTAGTATAACTATTATGTCTGAGATCTTTGCGCGTGCTTTCTCTAAGAGGCTTAGAACGGCGCTAAGTGTCTTACCAGTATATACTACATCTGCTAGGATAAGTACAGTATCTTTTCTGCTTAT
>JAMOPC010000297.1 GCA_027064845.1 Desulfurococcales archaeon
TGAGTTATCGGACAAAGTTTTACTATGAATGATACATTGTAGTAACCTTCATTTACGGTTTTAATACCGTATCCTACCCAGTTAACATCTATAGTATTTGTCTCTCCCAGCGATAATCTGCCTAGGTATTTGCTAGTACCATCTATGTAGTCTATATATGCATCTACATATCTTAGATCCCTTGCAAAAACTCCCTTGATATCACTAATTAACTCATTATTTGCTGTGTCTCGTAGCATTATTGTTATAGTTTCCGAATATGATTGTTTATAACCTGCATCAATTACTGTTTGACCCCAATTATAGTCTCCAACGATCTCTGGTAATAGGTAATAGATGTTGTTTCCATCACTTATAATTAATGACTTATTAAATGCCCATCCTATCGTGGGATTTACGATAAATTCATTACTATTACTTGTTTGAATAGTTTGCAGCATTTTTTCGTCAATATATGGGGATGTATTGTCGTTAGTTGTTGAGGGGTCTGTTTGCGGATCGTAATATAGGACTATACCATTATCAAGTACTATGCCAACTTTCACGGGGGTACCGTCATACTGGCTTAGTATTTTAAGTATTGTGGTATTGTATACGATCTCATCTATTTTCTTAAAGATAATTGTTCCATTAAGATACTCCACTATCATATATGCTATTTTGAATGGTTTGTAAGCATGTATTTCTAAATACAGTGTATTATTTACTAGTTTAATCTTCATAAGGGGTCTATTAGCAAATACTTCGAGCTTCTTTGTAAGCTCATCCATATTATTTGAAACTTCATTGCTCATTGTTGATAACGTTGTCCAAAAACTAATCATGAGTAAGAAAATCATTAATGACGCTACATATGCGCCATATACAGTGCTAAGGGCTTTCATGTCTTAATCACCACTTGCCCACTTGTTGTATTTAGAACCAAGTATGTTTTACATCCCTGTACGCGGAAGATTGCTTTAGACGGAATAGTATAAGATTCTATCCATGTATTGTTTTCAGATAATACGTAGACAGGTGTTTTCAAATGAATTGTCTGGCCATAATTATAATAGTAACTAGTATTGTTGATACATTCAATTAATGAGACTTTATAAGTTACAGCATTATTGGTACTTGTTCTTTCGAATATTGAAAGTCGAGATGTATAAAACTTATTTACGATTGATAAACCTACTACTACTATGACTAATAATATTAAGCTAGCAAGATATTGTGACATACTCTTCAATATACTCACCAGTATCGAGTAGGAGATGTAGATAAAGAAGGGAGGGATTAGTGACAGTATTCCATTTCGATCCTTATTTCTTCATTCTGTAAAAGACAACTATGATTGAAACTATTATAATCGTATCTGTAATTATATACGGGAGTAGTTGCTCCCAGTTATTAGCTCCACTTGACAAGGTATAGCTTGAAAGAAATAATTTATCCCCGAATAAACCGCTGGCTAGTAATATGTTTTCATTACATGTCCCAATAAGTATGGATGTTGATAGATCAGGGTTCCCTATCAAAATAGTTTTTAGAACTGAGTAACTCTTGTCTAGAACATATATCACTCCATAGACTGATCCATATTTAGTGTTATATGCACTTCCCATTACAAATAAATAATCTCCACATTTCAAGATGGAATTTAATTTTTTAATAGGTTCTTGTTGCAGAGATTTTAAGAACGTACTTGTTGTAGATAATTCCTTTAAGTTTATTGAAGTTATATAGTATCTGTTACTCATATAGTGTAGTATGTATATATTATCTCTGTTGATCATGCTGCTTAATACAGTTCCGTCTATTGATTGTTTATAGATTATGTTTCCTGCAGAATTTAGTATGTATATTCTTTGTCCTTCAACAGTGCTATTCCCGAGAACAACTACTTTATAGTTATCAGCGTAGATTATCCGTGTTATTACATCATTGTCTTTAGTTCCCCACACGCTAACATTG
>JAMOPC010000298.1 GCA_027064845.1 Desulfurococcales archaeon
TCATATAGTTTACCCCTCAGCGTCTCCAATGAAACAACCACGGCTTCTACTCGAGCCTCAAACTATAGATACCGTGTTCAAACTATATAAACTATAAACATTATCATACCTGTTAATTGAATATTAACCAGCTCATATGGAGAAGTGATGCAATAATATGGAGGAATCAATGTTTAAGAATGTTAAGGCAGTACTTCTAGACCTAGATGGTACTGTTATTGAAAGCATAGACTTAATAGTAGAGTGCTGGGTCACAGCGTTCAAGAATCAAGGAATTAATGTGTCCACCGAAGAAATTTATGGCGATGTAGGACTTCCTGCAAGAACGATATTTGAGAAACATATCGGAACATTCAATGAAAAACTCTATAATATCGTTAGAGGAGAGGCTACCAAGTGTTTCGAAAACAAGAAAGATAGATATAAACTATTACATGAATCAACCGTTAAAGTACTCAAAAAACTTAGGGAAAAGAGTATATTTCTAGGATTAGTCACGTCTTCATCATGTAAAAGAACATACAAGATACTAAGAGAACTAGGCCTCGATAACCTATTTGACACAGTAAAATGTCTAGAAGGCAATCTAAGAGGAAAACCCTATCCTGACCTAATACTTCATGCTCTCAAAGACTTACAATGTCAACCTAGCGACGCTATATATGTGGGAGACACGATCTATGATTGTCTAGCCGCTAGGAATGCTGGTGTAAAATTCGTGTTATTAAAAAAGAAATGGAGCAATCAAGCACAAATAAATGATAAGTGCATACCTGATAAAATAATAAAAGATCTCAACGAGTTACTCAATTGAAAAATTAATAAACCTAACTATATAATAGAGAAGGACTTGGGAGTTGGGCCGGTAGCTCAGCCTGGAAGAGCGCTCGGTTGGCATCCGAGAGGTCCCGGGTTCAAATCCCGGCCGGTCCACCACTTCTTCACAAATAAGTTCTTGATAGTAAAACATATCAAGAGCTATATAGATATGAATACTCAACAATGGATTACTTGATTTGAAGAGATGATTTATTGAACGATAGGCTTAAGAGCCCCATTTTTAATCCAGTTGATAGGATAAATGTTCATGCTCTGGAGTGCTATCTGGTAGTATAGATGTTTATGGGTTGGGATAAATATGCAGAAAAAGAAACCCAATATTTTAGAGCACGAACTCGTTCCTAAACATGAAATCTTATCTCCTGAAGAAGCTGCTGAGCTATTGAGAAAACTTAAAGTAAATCCCGCCCAACTACCATGGATAACTATAGATGATCCTGTTGTAAAAGCAATTGGTGCTAAGCCAGGAGACATTATTAGGATTATTAGGAAAAGCCCTACTGCTGGAGAATTCATTGCTTATAGGTATGTAGTAGTAGATACTCTTCAACCAAGAAAGAAGGAGGCATGAACAAAATGGTTGGAAAAACAATTTTCCCCTCAACAGATGATCTTTGGACTATTATGAAGAGTTTCTTCCTTGAAAAAGGACTCGTTAGACAACACTTGGATAGCTATAACCGATTTATAGATTATTTATTACCCGAAATAATATCTGAACATAGAGAAATACCCATCACTACCAACAGGAAACTAATAATTAAGAACTTCAGGATTGGTGAAAAACCAGTTATTAGAACTATTGAGGGATTCGAAAAAGAAGTAACACCACTAGAGTGTAGGCTGAGGAACTTCACATACGCTGTTCCCGTTTACTTAACCGTTACTATACAAGATGAAACAGGTCTTTACAAAGAACAAGAAATAAAATTAATGGATTTACCCCTCATGCTTAAATCAAAAATAGATCCTCTCAGTAAAATGACTCCTGAAGAACTAGTAAAAATTGGTGAAGACCCCAAAGACCCTGGTGGATACTTCATAATAAATGGGAGCGAAAAAGTACTAGTTGCTCAAGAAGACTTAGCAAGCAACAATATACTCGTAGACTATGC
>JAMOPC010000299.1 GCA_027064845.1 Desulfurococcales archaeon
ACAGGTGGACAAGGACTAATTACTGTATCATCACTAACAAGCATAAACAAAGCGACCAAGATACTCAGAGAAAAGAAACTAACAACAAAAATAATCAAAAACACTAAAACACCCCTCGACACAATATACCTAATACACATAATTAAAAATAATTAAGCTTTTATCAAACCAGGACACAAAAACACGAGATTCAATCATCTATGCAACAACTACGTCAACACCTAGATCCAAATACTCAGCACCAAAACACGTCTACACTAGGAATGACAAATACACATAATAACACTATAAATCAATACATCACCCCACCAACTAAACATAGCAACCATCAACACTCGTTTGTCCCTACCGCTTCATTTTATTTAAAACTATAGCTTTTTATGTCTGCGGTAGAGGCTTCCACCTCGCACTATATTCAAAGGTTTTTGTTCACCATAAATACCCCACAAAACCAAAATAATTCCGACATATCCTGTAAATAAAATTCTACTCCGATCGGAATGGGGAAAACACTAATTGGTTAATTGTATATATTTGGTATTAGATCATAGTACAGTTTTGGTGATAGTTGTCAGAGATACTGTATCGTGTAGACGTGATCAAGTATTTTCCCTAAACGATTAGGGACAACCCTAAATACTGTATTTAAGCTTTTCTCTAAGAGATCCACATCAATCCCACGAAAACAATTGATCAACAAGACAATAAGACTTAGATAAATATAGCCTATACATATTAATACAAGTTTCACCATTATAGAATAGGTCATACAGAGATAGAGGATATTAAGTGAACAGATTCTAGATCAGTTCTTCAACTCTAAATATGCTGGAAGATTCTTAAAACCAATTGAGAAATGCAGAAATATTTTTCGAGAAAACATGCTAGCTACATTTATGTATGATAGAGCTTTGAATAGGCTTTACTGTTACTTTAGTGTTTTTAAATGTAACACGGGGGATCCTAATCATAAAAATCCTATAAAGATTAAAAATTCTAACAATATAAGACAATACATTTAGGAAATATTCTTCAATTTTGGTGAAGTCTGTGTCGCATAGTCATGCAACTAATTTAGTATCAAATCTAGTATTAGCTAGTGTTTTTGTCCATAGTCCTGCAGTAGTTGAGATCCTTTGGGACACCTATGAAAAACTATGTGAGTCTTTAGAGAGAAATGGGGAAACAAAATTATCGCTCCTAATATTAAACCCATGTTTTAAATTGGGGAATAATGCTAAGTTAACTATATTATCTAGGTTATCCAGGCATGCACTTGTACTGAAAAATGGTAATCAATACTTAATATCTACATGTACTTCATGTAATAAAGTATATGGATTAGATGTTGGAATATTGATCAAGAATCCAAGTGAGGAGGAGTCTAGATATATTGTGAATATGTTGAAAAATATTATAGAAAGAATAAGTGTAGATTTAGAACAATACATCATACTTGAACCAAGATGCAGCTTAGACCTTGTATATAGTGCAAAAGCAATAAATCAAATAAGGAAAATTAGGAGATTCCAATCAACCGAACTATCCCTCCAAAGAATTATAAGTTCACTCTCAAGAAAACTCGGTGATCAAAATATAACGTATAAATTATATAAAATTTATAGAATTATCATACCTTTTGCGACTATCAATTCTAGTTCCAATATACTAGAGATAATATATGATATTAGTGCTGACCTAATAAACAATAAAATATTTATAAAAAAGACCTCGAGAATTAATGATGTTTTCGACAATCACCTAAAGAAGATACTAGAAACATTTAAGAATATAGCTGAAAGCAGTGGCTCAAAAGGAGATAGAATCGAGGTCATACAAATTGGTCCGAACGGAGAATGTAGTATCACATCTTTACTAAGTATATATAATGACTACCTAGAGGGAGTTAAGAATTACTGTGAACATATTGAGGAGAATTATCTTGACCCA
>JAMOPC010000300.1 GCA_027064845.1 Desulfurococcales archaeon
CCCCAGGTCGTTTAATAAAGATTGGAAAATCGTTCCAACGATTGTCAAAAAAGGGGCTAGCATTGGGGCTAATGCGACTATAGTATGTGGAGTAACAATAGGAGAGTATGCCATGGTAGGAGCAGGCGCTGTCGTAACAAAAGATGTACCACCATTCGGATTAGTCTACGGCAATCCCGCAAGACTTAAGGGATTCGTATGTTATTGCGGTAGACCATTAAAAGACAAAGATATAGTTAATGAGACATATGAATGCATAATATATAAATGTAATTATTGTGGCAGAACCATTCATATAAAGAGACAAGATTACGAAAGATATCTTAGGGAGAAAGATCTATGACTAGTAAGAGGTTCATACCAATAGCTAAACCAATTATCGAAGAAGATGAGATACAAGCTGTCATAAGAGTATTAAAGAGCGGCATGCTTGCACAAGGCGAAGAAGTAAAACTGTTTGAACAAGAATTTGCCAAGTATATCGGCGTCAAACACGCCGTTGCCGTAGCAAATGGCACAGCAGCCTTAGACTTAGCATTAAAAGCTATCGGGATAAAAGAAGGAGACGAAGTTATTACCACGCCTTTCACATTTATCGCTACCGCTAATGCTATATTGTTCCAAGGCGCTAAACCCATTTTCGCAGATATTGATCCAAAGACATATAATCTAGACCCAAACGACGTGCTTGAAAAAATAACTAGTAAGACAAAAGCTATCATTGTTGTCCACCTCTATGGTCAACCCGCTGATATGAAAGCTTTTAAGGAGATAGCCGAGGATCATAAGCTTTATCTTGTAGAGGATGCAGCTCAAGCTCATGGAGCAGAGTTTATGGGCAAGAAGGTAGGCAGTTGGGGTGACATAGCTATTTTTAGTTTTTATCCAACGAAAAACATTACAACTGGCGAAGGAGGTATGATTACTACAGATAACGATAAATTAGCTAGGAAAGCCCGTCTGCTGAGGGATCATGGACAGACAAGTAAGTATGTTCATGAGATTCTTGGGTGGAATTTTAGGATGACTAATATAGCTGCCGCACTAGGTCGTGTACAACTACGTAAACTCGATAAGTTCAATAGTATTAGGAAAAGAAACGCGGAAAAACTAACACAGAGTTTATCATGCATTAAGGGAATAATTACACCTTACGTTGATCCTCGTGTAAAACATGTATGGCACCAATACGTGATACGCATAGAAGAAAATTATCCCTTGTCGAGAGACCAGTTAATGAATTATTTAAAAGAAAGCGGTATTGGTACGGCAATACATTATCCGATACCCATTCATCATCAACCCTTATATAGGAAACTAGGATACCCTCAAGACATCTGTCCTAATGCTATAGACGCTAGTAAGAAAGTCCTAAGTTTACCAATACACCCATTAGTTTCGTCGGAAGATATAGAATATATTGCTAATAAAATTAAGGAGCCTTTAGATGATCAATAATTTAATAACAAATATTTAATATTATCATCACTAAAATATTTCAATATATAGTTCAGCATTATGATATCAAAGGTAGTTCTATGTAGAACTACTTAAGAATTTTAGAATTTTAGAATCCGAACTAAAAATATATGTAAGATATAAGATACAAGTAATATATTGTTTATTTGCATGGTACGGATTACAAATAAATTAATGACGTGAATTATATTGAGAATAGCTGTGATTGGTACTGGTTATATGGGTAGTGCACATGTTCGGGTTATTAAGCGTATTATTGATGAAAATCCCGATACAATAGAATTAGCTTATGTAGTAGATATAAATTTAGCTAGGGCTCGGAATATTGCTAAAAAATATGGCGGTAAACCATTATCTAGTGTAAGAGAGATACCTTACGGCGACATCGATCTAGTTTTTATAACCACACCAACAGAGCACCATTATAGCGTTTTCAATGAGCTTCTAAATAAAGATATCAGGGGCTTTTTTATAGAAAAACCACTTACTAGAAACCTCGATGAAGCTCTTAATTTGATAAAGATTGCTGAAGAAAATGGTATATGGATTAATGTTGGACATATTGAGCGATTTAATCCGGCTGTACAAGCTTTACATAAAAGGATTAAGCAAGGCTTCTTAGGCGAAGTATTAACAGTTATATCACGTCGTGTAGGACCATTTGTAGCTCGTGTTAAGACGACTGATGTAATATATGATCTCGGTATACATGAGATTGATAATAATCTTGCAATATATCGTAAATATCCTATTACATTAAGATCTTATACACTAGAAAATCTTGTATCAAATCTAACAGATTACGCTTTAATACTACTTGGGTATAGACGCGGTTTCTCAAACATAGAGGTTAATCGCGTAACGCCTTTTAAACAACGAATAATGTATTTAACATGTTCCAAAGCAGTAGCTTATTTAGATTACATGAACCAAGAATTAAGAATATATATGGATGAACACGAGATTAATGTAAAAATTAGGAAGGAAGAACCACTATACTTAGAGGATCTAGCCGTAATAAAATCCTACATGGAGAAAAAAGACCCACCTATAGATATATATCAGGGATTCGCAGGTCTCTTTCTTTGTGAAAAAGCCCTTGAATCGACAAGAACTAATAAAGAGATCGTGCTAGACAACGATAATGATTATAAAACATATGAGGATATTATTGAAAAAGGTTTGTATAACTTTAATAGGTATATTGAAATACTTCAAGGATGAAAACATGCACTTGTCGAACGAAGCTATTTTAAACATCAATTACATAGTTGAGATAATTATAGTTTCCGAAGAAATACGATTAATGGATACTAATATTATTCCATATAATGATTTATTGAGTATAGAGGATATTATTAATGATATGTTCTAAACCTAGATTTATAGCACCCATTATGAAGAGTAAAATTTTAGAAGGAGGTTAGATCTAGTGGATATCGTTAATAAAGTATATAGTGGAAAAGGATGGATCGCAGTTTATGGGGTAGGGTATGTAGGTCTTAGCTTGATAGCTACATATTTAAGGAAGGGATTAAAGGTAATTGGTGTTGACATTGATAAACAAAAACTAGAGGCTGTACGTGAAGGAAGGCTATGGTTTAATGAAGAAGCTATACGCGACGCGATAAGGAAAGGAATTGAAGAAGGTAGACTAGAATTAACGATTAACAGTATAGAAGCTTCTAGGAAATCACTCATAAAGATCGTTACTGTTCCTGTCTATATTGACTGGGATACCAAGAAGATAAGCTATCACGCACTAGAGGATGTATCAAAGAAAATAGCTAAGGGACTTAAGAGAGGAGACCTTGTTATTATCGAGTCAAGTGTACCGCCAGGCACAACAGAATATATCGTAAAACCACTACTTGAGAGGGAAAGTGGGTTAAGAGCAGAAAAAGACTTCTACTTAGCTTATAGCCCTGAGAGAGTATTTATAGGTAGAGCTGTAAAAGACATTGAGGAAAATTACCCCAAAGTTATAGGAGGAACAGGTCCAAAGAGCCTAGAGCTAGCAAGTAGGTTCTACGAGAAAATAGCTAAAAAAGGCGTAATCAAGCTGAGTAATACAACAACAGCTGAATTTGAGAAACTAGCTGAAGGAATATACCGTGATGTAAATATAGCATTAGCCAACGAGTTAGCATTAGCTGCAATGAAGCTTGGTGTAGACTATTACGAAGTACTTAGAGCAGCTAACAGCCAGCCATTCTGTCATCTCCATCTTCCAGGCCCCGGTGTTGGAGGCTACTGTATACCAATATACCCATACTTTATGATGAATAGAGTGCTTGCTAAAGGCTTCATAATGGAGTTAACACGATTAGCAAGAAGAATAAATGAATCTATGCCTTATACTGTAGTTTCGATTATTGAGGATTCAAGGAAGAGGCTTAGACTAGATCCCACAAGATCAAAGGTAACTATACTCGGTGTAGCGTTTCGTGGAGATATAGATGATGTAAGACTTTCCCCTTCGCATGATGTAATAGGGTTATTGAAGGCCAGAGGATACGTGAACATTGTAGCACATGATCCGCATGTTAAAGAGGATCACATATTAGATATGTTAGGTGTTAAATTATCTAATGACTTAGAAAGCGCTCTTAAGAGGTCAGACTTGGTAGTTGTATTAACAAGACATAGTGCATATAAAGGATTAAAGGTTAGCGAAATCATTAAGTTGACGGAATCAAATCCCTTAATAATTGATACAATAGCATATCTAGACAACGATATTAATTACAATAAGTATATTGTACTTGGTAAACCAATAAGTATATTCTAACTATACTTGAGTGACAAAAGGTAATATTAATTATCTTAGTTAAGAGGATCTAATATGATAAAAGCTGTTAGCTTTGATATGCTTTATACACTGGTACGGGAGCGAAGTTGCAGAGTTGAACAGACAAACAGAGATACGTTATATTATGCTCTTCAGAGAGTTCATGAAACTCTCTATGATAAAGGATATATTGATTCACCTTATTTGTCAGTTGATATGTATAAATTATATAAGGATATTCTCAGAGACATACGTGAAAAAATACCATTTATGGAAGTATGGCATAAGTACAGACTTATGCTCTATCTTTCAAAACTAGGTATAAAACCAAATCATAGATTAATCGAAACCATATACAATGTATTAATCGATGCTATTATAGAGACCTATACAATGCCAATTGAGCATAAGAAAATACTTAACATACTTAAAGAGGAGGGGTTTATCATTATAATTACAACTGCTACTGGCAGCCACGATATCCCGCTAAGAACTATAAACAAGTTTGGTCTTAGCGAACTAGTAGATATAGTATATAGTACACAGTTAACCGGATTAAGAAAGAACCATGAACTATTTTATCAAAAGCTAGTAGAAATACTAAATATAAAACCTAACGAGTTGATACATGTAGGTGATAGTATAGAATATGATTACATGCCAGCACATCGAGTTGGAATAAATGCTATTTTATATAAGCCTAGTGGATGTACTCTAGAAGATCCTAAACCGTGTATTGAAAAATTACGGTCAATATTAAATTTAGTGAACAAGTTATGATCCGTTCTATAAAATCCCTAGGCTGACCTTATAGTTCTAAAATATTTTTAACTAGATATTTCTTTTAAATAAACAATAAGGTGACTGATATGATATTTTACAAGGGTATGCGTGTTCTAGTGCTCTCTCCTCATACTGATGATGCCGAACTCGGTGCAGGAGGTACAATTATAAAACTTATTGAAAAAGAATGTGAAATTTATTGGATAGTATTCTCTATTGCTAAGAAATCTATTCCACAAAATCTTCCTAAGAATATTTTGGAAAAGGAATTTCTCGAAGTTATTAGAGAAGTAGGTATAGAACATTACGTTATAAATAAGTATCCAGTTAGGGAATTTCATAAGTATAGACAAGACATACTGGAATACCTAGTTAAAGTTAGAAAAGATTATAACCCAGACCTAGTTTTTACGACAAGTATCCACGACATTCATAGGGATCATAGAGTCATTGCTGAAGAATCCGTGAGAGCATTCAAGTTTCAATCTATAATATCTTATGAAGAACCTTGGAATGTTATAGGAGATAACCAGTTTAAACCAACGCTATATGTATCTCTTGGCGAACATCATATTAAAAGTAAAATAAGTATGCTCAGTAAATATAAGTCTCAAATAGAGATACTTAAGAGACCTTACTTCGACCCAGAGTATATCATGGCGTGGGCTAGGTACCGGGGTTTACAAGCTGGTGTAAGATATGCTGAGGCCTTTGAGGTGATAAAATGGATATGGTAAGAGTACTTATTACTGGAGGTGGTGCACCGGGCATTGTAGGAACTCTCTATTCTCTGAAGAATAACTATGATGGTAGAAAAATATACACGGTTTGTGTCGATGCCCAGAATGACGTGGTAGGTAAATATTTATGTGACAAGTTCTATAGGGTACCTTATCCTGAAGAACCATCATTTATGCTCAGAATCATAGAGATTTGTACTAAAGAAAACATTGACGTAATTCTACCTCAAGTAACCAGAGAGCTTCCAGTTTTATCAAAGAATATTGAGTTATTACATAAACACGGTGTTGAAATAACCATATCGAGTCATAATTCAATACTTGTCGCTAACAATAAATATGAGTTAATGAAGACTGCTTGCAAGCTAGGTCTACCATGTCCTAAATTTAAACTAGTTAGTACATGGGACGAATTATTAGACGCTGCTTATGAACTTGGTTATCCTCAGAAACCAGTTGTTGTAAAACCACCAGTTTCTAATGGTATGCGTGGTTTGCGCATAATAGATCCGGGAAGGAACTGGAAGAAAGCATTTTACATAGAAAAACCAAACGGACTCTACATTAAATTAAGCTGGCTCTACGATATCCTTGGTGATAAATTTGATAAACTTATTGTTATGGAATACTTACCTGGATCCGAATATACAGTTGACGTATTAGCCTATAAAGGAAAAATACATGTCATTATACCAAGGAAGAGACTAGAGGTCAAAATGGGAATTACATTCAAAGGGATTGTTGAAAAAAATATACAAATCATTAAGCAAGCTAGCAAGTTGTCTAATAACTTAAATCTAGAGTTTGCACACGGATTTCAATTTAAATTAGATAGCACTGGAGCACCTAAGATACTTGAATGTAATCCGAGAATACAAGGAACAATGGTTATATCAACACTAGCTGGAGCTAATATAATCTATGACTCTATAAAACTAGCACTCGGTGAAAAAATCAAAGAATACAGCGATAGTGATATCAAATGGAACCTAAAATTCTTAAGATACTGGGGAGGAATCAAAGTCGATAATACAATTGAACACATAATTCCTATGTAGTAATATTGATTAGAACATTTAAGCATTAAAAGTTAAAACTTATATTTATTCATCCATATAGTATAATTTATCCGGAAATACTGAATATACAACATTGTTTTGTTATAAATACTTGGTTTTGATTTTTAATATATTTACATTATTTTATTTAATTAGCCTCATATTTATAGCTAATATATATGTTGTAAATTTTATTTTTCTAACGCTAAAATTATGGTTTAATAGTAAATCTAGTACACCTTTAACATTACGCGAGACTTCAACTATTATGTATTCAACTTTGTCAAGGACCTCTTCTAAATATCCAAGAACTTCATATTCTGCCCCTTCTACATCTATTTTTATAAGTTTATTCGCTCATATTTTTTCAAAATGTCACTAAGTCTAACATATTTTACTTCTATGGTAGTACAAGTTGTATTTCGATTATAAAATGCTGATGACAAACCATAATAGCCTTGAGGTATTTTGAGAGTTATACGCTCTCTTTTATTCCATGCACATTTATCGACAATTATAGCATTTTTTATCTGGTTAAGATTCAAATTTGTTGTAAGTACAGCAACTGTTGCAGGCACGGGCTCTACTGCAATGACTAGACTACCTTTTAGTGCTCCTATTATTGTATTAATCTATATTTGCACCAACATCTACAAAAATATCTCCAGGCTGGAGGGTTGAAACAATAAAGTCGTTAACTGGGCCTTCACGTCTAGTAGAAAGTTATACAAGTCCTCGGTTTTACCTTAAGCATAAATTACAACATTTAAAGGTTTTACAAAGTAAATACCCGAGGATAATAAAATAGGGTTACTAGGTATAGTAAATAATGTAAGAAACAAATCAAAAATTGATGAAATTAATAGATTTAATTGACTATTAATATCAAGTCCTTTAAAGGATCTAAAGATCTTTAACCATAAAGAATTCTACCTATAATTAATGATATCTTCTTTTCTTAGCCATTTCAACCTAACCTAGCAATTTTTTGTATAATTTAATTATATTATCTATCCTTCTTTTAATATCAAAATTCTTCTCAACAAATCTTCTAGCATTTAAGCCCATTCTCTTTACCTCTTTAGGGTTTTCAATGAACCATAATATTTTATCAGCTATTGCCTTAGGATCTCTAGGCGGAACCAAAAAACCATTATAACCATCAATAATCTGATCAACTATACCTCCTACTTTCGTACCTATTACAGGTTTTCCAGTAGCCATAGCTTCTGTCACAATAAGTCCCCATGCTTCCTGAAGCGATGGGATCACAACAACATCGCTCATGGCGTAATAGTAGGGCATGTATTCTCTCGAAATCATACCAGTAAATATAACATTATTTTTAACACCAAGCTTTAAAACAAGTCTTTCGAAACATGGTCTTAGTGGTCCATCACCACCAATAACAAATATCACATCTTTTCTTTTTTTCAGAACTATCGGTATCGAACTTATTAGATACTCAATACCGTATGGAGGTCTATGGTATTTTGCTGTAAATACCACAAACTTGTCTTCGATATTTAATTTTTTCCGTAAAATAGAACCATCTATATTTGGATTAAAACGTTTGGTATCCACACCATTAGGTATTATATGAATTTTTCTCTTAACTTTACATAATTTACTGGCTTCATTATATACGGCTTTGCTTGCTACTATTATTGCATCAGCATAATTCAGAACTCTTCGAATTATAACATCATATCTTTTTTTAAGCCTAATACCATATCTAACCGTTGGCTCAACTAATATGTCGTATCCATGCAGAGTAACAACTAAAGGTTTTTTAATTTCTTTCTTAGCTAATAATCCTATAAAACCTGCTGGATAAGCAAAATGCGCATGTACTAAGTCAATATTATACATTTTTACAATTTCTTTTACCCTTAAGGAATATAAGTTTTCATATAGTAGCCCCCTCGGGGATCTAGCTAGGGAGATCAATGGATAAAGACCAATATTCTTAAGGATTTCTTTAAATACAGCAGGATAAATAGAGTCTTTAATACCGTGATAATAAATACCATAAGAGATCAAATCTTTTTCTACCACCTGTCTGATAACATGAATTCTTAAACCTCTTTTAGCCAACCTATATATTTCATCAAAGACGAATGAATAAGTAATATCTTTAGGAGTTTTTCCGACCTGAGTCGCTATAACCGCTATTGATAGGGAATCAGTCATATTAACCACTCGTCTCGACACATACTACATTGCTCAATTATAAATTAAGTTCGTGACTGCATATACTGATAGGATAAAATAGCTGATATCATTCTTAACATCTACTGGTTCCTATAATATATATTTTCATATCTCTAAAGGATTGTTCTAAACGGCTGTAAATTCTTCTTCCGTCTATTATTATTGGTTTTTTCATTAGTTTTTTGTATGTTTCTGGTTTTATGTTTTTGTATATTGGCCATTCTGCTGTTATGATTGCTGCGTCTGCGTCTTTTATTGTTTCTTCTGGTGTTTCGCAGTAGGTTATTTTGTTTCCGAGGATTTTCTTTGTGTTTTCTATTGCTAGGGGGTCGTGGGCTTTTATCTTGGCTCCTAGTTCTAGTAGTTTATTGATTATTTTTATTGCTACTGATTCTCGTATGTCGTCTGTTCCTGGTTTGAATGCTAGTCCTAGTATTGCTATTGTCTTGCCTCTTAGGTCCTTGTATTCTTTTAGGAGGTATTCTATTGCTTTGTAGGGTTGTTGTTCGTTTACTTTATCGACTGCTTCTAAGAGTATTGGTTCGTAACCCTTATTCTTCGAGTAATGTATGAGTGCCTTCACGTCTTTTGGTAGGCATGAACCACCATATCCTAGTCCTGGTCTGAGGTATTGATGCCCAATCCTGGGATCATAGCCTACAGCGTGTAATACGTTTAATACGTCACAGTTTGGTGTTTTCTCACAGATGTTAGCAATAGTGTTTGCATAACTAACCCTCATGGCAAGGAAAGAGTTGCTAGCATACTTTACTAGTTCTGCCTCTTCAGCACTCATCAATAATATAGGCGGGATCTTTCCGACTCTTTCATAGAACTCTCTCCAAAAACACTCTAATACCTTACAAGCTTTGTCATCAACGCATCCTATAACCACTCTACTCGGATAAAATGTATCATATAGAGCCTTACCTTCCCTCAAGAACTCGGGATTGGATACAAACCCATAGTCTTTACCCAGCTCCAGCCCCGTTATCTCTGATAATTTCTTAGCCAACCTCCTAGTGGTTCCTGGCAAAACCGTGCTCTTAACCACTATGACTCTATATTTCTTGTTCTCAATAATTATTCTTGAAAGATGCTCTACTGCTTTCTCGATATAGGAGAGGTTCTGAGACCCATCCGGGTTAGGGGGAGTACCTACAGTTATGAATATTATATCAGAGTCCTTTAGCGCATCATAGTTTGTGGAAACTTCTAGGGTATTACCAATAACTTTCCCAAGAAGCTCTTCTAGTCCCTCCTCATAGAATGGAG
>JAMOPC010000301.1 GCA_027064845.1 Desulfurococcales archaeon
ATGCTTCGTTAGAATGATAGAAAATATTGTTGAAGGTCAAGTATAGAGGTTAACTCAATTACAACTAAGTAGTAGAGGAAGCTAAGAACTTAATAGAAAAGATTTTCGTAGATTAATGGATTAGTATAGGCAAGACACGCATAGCTAATATTCAATAATATATGTATATAGTAGTAAGGTTAAGTGAGATTCTCAATAATTGAAGGATTGTTACCAATCTTGGTTTACTCATTGGTTTGTATGGTTTCATAAGTATTCAATTAAGTTGTTTATTATGGGTCTAATATGGCTTTTAATACAAAGTTCTTATTCAATTAGACTATAGGCCTTTCTATATTCTTATTAATGCTAGTACTTCGCTACTATTATTTGCATCACAATCCACATACAAAGATTAATGAAGAACTGATGTATTAATTAATATTACTAGATGATTTTTATTGTCATGGAATGTGATTAATAGGGAGATAATGAGGTGTAAAGAGTCATCTTCTGATCCTTACAAGATTATTGAGTGCTTGAAGGCCTTGCTTAATAGGTGTGGAAGGGATGGCATGATCTTATACGAAATGGCTATGGAATATGAAGCTCTAGGTCTGTATGATAAGGCTATGGAGTACTGTAATGAAGCATCGAAACTATTCGTGTATCCGAGATATAAGAGTATGGCTGAGGATTGTTATAGAAGGAATGCGGAACGTGTTAAACGTAGTCAGAGCATTGAGTCTGAGACTAACGGCTTCAAAGAAATACTCGTAATAGATGATGATACTCTGTTTGTCGTCAACTGTACTAGGGTGAAGGTATGGGATAGGGCTAGGGAGTTGGGTTTCACTGTTCCGAGGAGTAAGCCTGCTGCATTAGCTTATCATGGGAGATCTTTCTACGAGTTTTATTACTGATCAGAGAACTCGAAGAATCCATAGGGAAGAAGATTCCTTGGGTAACTTTGAGCGCTAAATATGGTTTCCTTTTACCAAATGAATCTATCGAGTATTATAATATAGTATTTAACCAGCCAGGAAGCATAAGCAATGAAGAGCTAGCTAAGCAGGTAGAATCTAAAGAGATTAATGGAAGAAAGTTATCGTCATTTAGGAGGGTGTATGTGTATATAAGGAGTCCTCTATACTATGAGAAAGCATGTAGAGCATTGAAAAATGTTGATGCATGTGTACAAATAGCTAACATACGAGCATTCATGTATATACCCATACGAAGCCAACTGATAAGCTAGAACAGTTAATATAATACAAGACGCGGATCCATAACAAGTTCGTAATGTACGACTGATGTTTAGAGATCATAATGATATTGTTTTAATCATATATTTAATGTTATATTGTCATATTTCATTTATTAGATCGTAATTGAGTCCCAGGTCGTGTGCCTAATTTTTTGCATCGTATGTATTTATATATTATTTCAACATATTTATTGGCGTGGGACAATGTCGTTTAATTTCAGATCGCTGTTTGACAGAGTAAATACTCCAAGAGATTACTATGAAAAAGCTCGTGTATGGATACCCTATATAAGTGTCTATGAAGCCTTCGATGAACCAAATTTTATAGAATTCTATCTAGGTCTAATGAGATATTATAGATTATTTCATGATAAAGAGTATATTCGAGCTTATCTTTACGAATATATAGCAAGATATTTAGCAACATATATGTATTCTATATGGGTTACTTACGACGATGCTAAACAATACGGCAAAAAACTTATCAGCAAAATAATGGAATTTGCTGAGAGAAAATTCATTGAAATAGAAGAGGTAAGAAAAACAGTAATAGATACATGTAACGAGACAAAAAGACTAATCGATACCGGTGAACTACTCAAATACATTAACCCCGAAAACTCTTCTAGCATAAGATCAGCAAAACAAAACATCATTATAAGGAAATGCAAAAAATGCCGACGAGAATTCATCTCATTA
>JAMOPC010000302.1 GCA_027064845.1 Desulfurococcales archaeon
ACGTATTTTGTTCATTGGATCTATGTTAGAACAACAGATCCACAAAAAGCCCGGGAAATGATTTCCTCAAGATTCGAGCATTATTCGAAAAAAGTATTTGATTAATAGGGGTGATCGTGAATGGACATAGTGAGCTTGGCACGTGACTTAACCGGTTTAACAGTTCCCGTACTAGCATTGTTCGCTTTTACACTACCCTTACTTACTAAACTGTTTGGTAGAAAAAAGTTTCCAGCAATATATGCATTAATAGCCATGACCTTTGCAGCAATATCTTCGACAATAATATTTATTGGGATAAGAATCTATGATAAACCAATGATCTATAAGTTTGGAGGATGGCCATGGTTACCTGAAGTAGGATACATAGGTATAGTATACGAAGTAGATGGTTTCAATGCCATTCTAGCGCTCTTTACAGCTTGGATAATGTTATTGATAACAATTTATAGTGTATGGTATCAAAAACACTTTGACGAGCCTGAATGGTACTATATACTATTAATAGGCTTAAATATTGGTATGTTAGGATGCCTCTACACAGGCGATGTTTTCAACCTCTTCGTGATGCTTGAAGTACTCGGTATTTCTGCTTATGCATTAGTAGCATACCATAAAAATAAGCCTGAGGCATTAGAGGCATCTATGAAATACGCTATAATCGGTGCTACAGCTACGACGATTTACTTTATAGGACTAGTAGTAATATATGCTGTCTATGGAACTCTCAACATGGCCGACTTAACTATGAAGAATTATCATTTATACCAAGATTATTTATACCAAGCCCAGAGAAGTGGTGCATCATTATTATCGAACACAATAACGGCTGCTGGCGTCTCCTCACTCCTAGCCGTATCTTTAGCGCTATGGGTCTTCACTTATAAATCAGCATTATTCCCTAATCATTTCTGGTTGCCTGATGCACACCCAGAAGCACCAACCCCTGTATCAGCAGCTTTGTCCGGATTAGTCGTTAACATAGGTGTCTATGCAACTGTAAGATTCCTCTATACAATATTTGGTCCATTATCCCCACTCCAGTTATATTATCGTGAAATAGTACTAGTGATTCTTCTGGTACTTGGTTTTCTCGGCGGCCTCGTTGGGGCCTTGCTTATGATTGCTCAGAAAGACATTAAGAGACTACTAGCATATAGTACTGTAAGCCACATTGGATTAATCTATATGGCTGCCTCTATAGGCTTTATGACGAATAAACCAGAAGCGGTTATTCTCGGGTTAACTGCTATGCTCTATCATATCATAAATCATGGTTTGGGTAAAGCGTTATTGTTCATGGCTAGTGGTGTATTCATAGACGCAGCTGGTACTAGGAACATGGATGAAATGAGAGGTGTTGGAAGACTATATCCAATTACTAGTTTAGCGTTCATACTAGGTTTTCTCAGCATGATGGGTCTTATGCCATTTGCAGGATTCTTCTCAAAACTATTAATGTATCAGGCATTCATGGAGGCTGGTCTGCTCTTACCAGCTTTAGCGATCATAGTGATATCAGCAATAAGTGTTCTAGGATATGCTAAAGCTATGTACGCTATAGTATTTTCTTCAATGAATAAGGAATATGAGAAAATAAGTCTAAAGGGAATCAATTATATGCTCTTATTAATGGCTCTAGCACTAATAGTCCTAGGAGTCATGTACCCATATATTAAGGACACACTATATGGCATTGTTTTACAATATTTAACACCTAACAGACTCTTATACTATCCCTAATAAGGTGATCACAGTGGTTGTTCAACATATAATAAATGATCCGGGTCTAGTGGCTCTATACTTAACAGCTTATATGCTCATAGCTCTAGCCATATTAACAGTCATATTCATAGCAATTAGCTCTAAGAAACGCCGCGTCACACCAATATACCTATCCGGAGAACCAGAAGACGTTATTAAAGAACATGTACCAGCACCAGG
>JAMOPC010000303.1 GCA_027064845.1 Desulfurococcales archaeon
ACCGCTGATAACAATACCTTTACAAGCTATTAATTCACTTACGCCAAGGAATACTTAATTTTAATAATCCAGTATTATTTGCTGCTTCAATCAACCATCCAGCAAGTATTTCTGCTAACTTCTTACACGCATCTTCTTTTGAAAGCTCTATTCCTAGGGCTCTTCTATAAGCTTCTTTAGCTAGATCACAATCTATTCTATTCAAGAAATACTTTGTTAATTCACTTATCAAATCTTGTAACATAATCCTCCTATGTTTCTCTACGAGTTCTTTAATATACTTAAAATCATCCGGACGGAGGAGTGATGAATCAATATTTAAATGTTTTTCTTTTAACAATTTCCAATACTCGAATAAGGGCTTATAACTACCAACAATGGTTCCATCGCCAAAGAAGGGAACTTCGTTATTCTCCAATTTCTTTTAAAACCTCTTTGAGCTTTGTTAATAAATATTTTCTATACTCTTCTTTTTCTAAACTAGTATATAATCTCTTAACTGCTTCGATTATATCGTCTATCATTATAGTTATCAATCTCTCCTCCTCATAAGGAGCCATTATCTTAATTACTCTATACATAGTTTCATCACTGGGATGAGTTTTCCTTGATATATATTTTCTTATAGCAGTACTTGATACTCCTAGCTCTTCAGCAAGTTGTCTAATACTCCTAGTGGATAGCATTATATCAATAATCTTATATCTAGCATCTTTGCTTAACCAATGAACTGGTAATTTATTTTCTCCATTATTTTCATTAACCAACTCTATCACTTCATAATAATTGTTTCTACATGTGGATTTATTTTATATGATTAACCCATTATATTTTGATAAAGTACTATTTGTTCAAACTAGGTAGTAATGGATAAGTGGTGATGAAAATGAGATATAAACACATTGTTTTTAATGGAACGATCCATGTTGAAGAAAGAGAAGCCTTACCTATAAGAAGGAACGAAGTTCTAGGAAAAACTCTAAGTATTTACATTGGTTTTCTCGAATCTTTAATCGTAAATGGGCTTATTCCGGTTAGTCCTCCAAAAATTCTAGGCTCATATGCTGTACTAAGAATATTAGAAGACCAAAGCAATGAACCAAATTATTCCGGAAGATTAGTAATTACATATCCATATGGAGAAAAGGGTTTCTTAGGAATACATATAGATGGAGTTTTGGGTACTTATGTGAGCTTGCCGAGAACATACATATATGGTGAAGTTAATGATAAAAATCCATATAATACTCTCATACCACTAATTGATCACTGTAACTATTTAGCAGAAAAAGCGGAAGGTTCTACTCTTATTGTAGGGTGCAACATATATAGCTTTACGACATTCTATGCTTATACATTTATTCATAATACCTATCCCGACTTATATTGTCCAGTTAAGAACATATTTAGGAAGATAAAGCTTAAACCACTGAGAAATCTTTCTGAACTAAAAAGTTCTTATGACACGATCATATTAACGAGTCCGAAGCATAGTATCATAGATAATGTATTAAGGAAATCTATGTTTAAACAACTGATTATTTCTAAGTTTTCATTCTCAAAATATATTCCATTGAACCATTTAGGAGAATTCCACGTGATACATACTCATCAAACCTCAAAAAACCCTGCTTTAAGAGAAAAAGTAATGAAGACGCTTAAGAAGGTTATTAGAGTTGTTGAAATAGATGATATTGAAAAAATAATGAGCTATTTTTCTCGTATAGGTTTAGGTGTTATCGTTAAGTTCTCTGCCTAGACCTTATTCATTTTTTATTAGTTCAGCAATTCTCCTAATACCTTCTTCTATTAATTCTGGTGGTGGATAACTAAAACTTAACCTCATACTGTTTTCTCCTGTACCATCTGTATGAAAGCTCTTGCCCGGAACATATGCTACTTTGTATTTATCAATAGCTTTATAGAGCAGCTTGCCCGTATCG
>JAMOPC010000304.1 GCA_027064845.1 Desulfurococcales archaeon
TGTCCCTCTTCCATTAAGTTGTATGTCGCGACGCCTATTGTTGGGTTATTGGGTGGATATAGTATGATTGATACTGTTAGTTCTCCGAGTGTTGGCATGAATACCAGTATCCATGCTGCTATTAATCCGTGTTTAAGAAGTGGCATAACTATGTCTTTCATTGTTCGTAACCAGTTTGCCCCACACATTCTTGCTGCTTCTTCAAGACTAGGATCTATTTGCATTAATGAACCTACAACTGTTCTAACACCGTATGATAAGTATCTGACAAAATATGCTAGGAGAAGTATCCATATTGTATTAAAGATAGGTGTCTTGATGAAGGCTAATATAATAGCTATTGCTACAACAGTTCCTGGTAATGCATATGGTACTGATGAGAGCCAATCAAGAAACATTCTCCCCTTGATAGTGGTTTTAACTATTATATAAGCTAGTAAGGCACCATATAGTGTTATGATAGTGGCTGCAGAGGTTGCTAAGAACAAGCTTGTTCTTATTGCTGTTGTAGTATCTGGATTGACGAATAATACTTCATATAAGTTTTCAATCGTCCAGCTATTGGGATCAAGTGGGTTGAGTCTTATTTCTTTCAGAAATGCGCTTATAATGATTGACACTAATGGAATAATTGCAGTTATTGTTACAAATACTAAGACAATTACTAATACGGGTATTTTCCATTTACCCAGGTGAGCTACTGATGGTCTAACTGTTTTACCCGTTATGGTTGTATATTTTCTTTCTCTAAACAATCTTCTCTGCAAATATAGCCCGATACCCGCAAGTATTAATAGGATTATTGAGTAAGCTGTTGCTCTATCAATATCTGGTATTGAGAAAGCTGCGTAAATCTTAGTTGTTAGAACATGGTATTTAGCTCTACTACCGATTAGTGCTGGGATACCAAAGTTCGAGATCACAGCAACGAAGGTAAGTAATGCACCAGACGCAATACTTGGGGCAACTAGTCTGAGAGTAACGTCTTTCGCTACTTTTAGCATCCTGGCACCGCTCATTCTAGCTGCTTCTTCGAGGCTCGGATCCATTTGTTCTAGTGCAGCACTTGTTGTAAGGAATGTATATACATAGAATCTAAAGGACATAACCATTACTAGGCCCCAGAACGTGTAGATATTGAAAGTATTTCCTGGTAGTCCTAGGGCCATTGCTAATCTATTTAAGTATCCTATGTATGGTGCTGCTAACTGTATCCACGCAATAGCTCCTATGTAGGGTGGGAATATGAATGGGAGCACGGCTATTGTTCTAATAATGCCTTTATAAGGTAAGTCTGTTCTAGTGATTACCCAAGCCATTAAAACTCCTATAATTGTGGCGAAAAACGTAACGATTAAACCTAAAACAAGAGTATTAATAGTGTATTCGAGTGTTTCAGGCTCACTCATTATTTGCTGATATACACGGAGAGAGAAATGACCTTCATGGACAAAACTCGAATAAATAAGCATAAATAACGGATAACCAACAGATGCGAGTAGAGTAGCTATTGCGAGAAACCAGACAATATAAGTGAGGTTAAAAAACCCTTTTTGATAAGCATATGCCATTTCCCTTCACCCCCTTCAATATTATTTAAGCATTATTTCCTCAAACTGACTCCTGATATTCTCCATCTCCTTAGCGAGTTTGTCCCAATTTACAGAGACTACGTTTAGCTTGGAGAAGTCGGGTACGTCGCTTGGTGGGTTAACATCTGTTCTTGCTGGTATGAATCCTTTCTGCACTAGCCATTCTTGTACTTCTTTTGATAATAAGAAGTCTACGAACTTCTTAGCAGCATCTGGATATGGCGTGTCTTTCATTATTGCGATCGGGCTAGGTATTACTATTACACCATCCTCTGGGAAGTGATAGTCAACGGGTTCTCCAGCGGCTTTTTTCTGCCTAACCATATAGTCTAGTGTTACTCCTACTGGGT